>OMUD01000169.1 GCA_900314125.1 uncultured Prevotellaceae bacterium
TAAATCATAATCGTTCAGTATTAGACAGGGCAATTAAATAAAAAAAACTTACAGTCTGTTGATAAACCTAAAGAGTTGCCTTCACAGAATCACCCCTTGTTAATATGTCAGTTAGCACTCCACCTACAAATATAAAAATAGAAAGTATATGTTCCAAATATTTTTCAAAAAAAATCACATAATTCCATTTTTCTATTCCAGGAAAGAATACAACGTGTCAAATTGTAAACTGGACTTTAAAATTTTACAAATTTGTTACAAAACAATCAGAAGAAAATGAGTGAAAGAAGATATGCGATGATGGTTGAGACAAACACACATACAAGACCCGGCATCATGAAAGAGTGGTTGAGCAGATACTTTCCGATGACAGTAGTTCCCGATCGGTCGAAGTTGACTGTAGCGATATCAGACGGATAATTAGGAATGAAGAAATATCCATACACCGACGGAAGCACGCCCAGAAGCACCGGTCCTGGAATTCCCAGTTTATAGGCCAGAGGCAACATAGCCACGACCACCGCCCCTTGTGAATTGATCAACACAGAAACGAGGAAAAAGACGAGAGCTATGCTCCACGGATATTGTGCAACAATTCCTTCAAGTCCTTGCTGCATTTCTTCCAGATAGTTGGAGAAATAGGTGTCGGCGAGCCATGCGATTCCGTAGATTGCCACAACCGCCACCATTCCAGACTGCCACACAGGTCCAGCCACCGCTTTCTTAGGCGCCGCCTTGCAAAAAATAATCATCAGTGCCGCCGCCACAATCATCACGATCTGAATCACAATGTTCATAGCAAGGGGTTTGTCGAACATTTCCGTCATCCCCTCCATGTGGATTTTCGCTTTGACGAGGTGCTCTGCGGACAGAGTGACATCAGGCGAGATTGAAATGTCTGCAGCATCCTTCACAGCCCTCAGCGTAGAATGTTGCGGAAGGAAATTTTGGAACGCTGCAAAGAACACGATTACGGCGAGAGCACCGACAAAAATATAGACAGCCCTCTTCGCCTCCTTTGGAATTTGCTTATCGAGTGTGGTGGCAGATGCGCCATAGATATACGCTTTCTGCTCAGGGTTTTGGATTTTCTTTTGAAATTCCGGGTCCTTATCAAGGTCAAGCCCTCTTTTATAGCTGCAAGCCGCCGCTGCCATCAATCCGCACAGGCAAGCAGGGATGGTGATGGAAAGGACTTGTGGAATGGTGATTTCAAAACCGTTAGCACCCGAAATGCTAACGAAAGCAACCACCGCCGCAGCGATAGGAGAGCATGTGATTCCCACTTGACTGGCCACACTTGCCACCGCACATGGTCTTTCCGGCCTGATTCCTTTCTTGAGTGAGATGTCGCAGATGATTGGCATAAGCGTATAGACAACGTGCCCTGTTCCGACGAGCACGGTGAGAAGAAATGTGCAGATTGGAGCGAGGAAGGTGATTCGCCCAGGATGCTTCCTCAACAATTTCTCCGCAATTTGAATCAGCCAATCCATCCCCCCTGATGCCTGCATGATACCGGCGCAAGTGACGGCAGCTATAATAATATAGATGACATCTGTAGGAGGATTTCCCGGCTTCAAACCAAATCCAAAAACGAGAATGGCCAATCCTATTCCCGAGATGGCTCCAAGTGCAAGGCTTCCATACCTTGAGCCCACCCAGAGTGCTCCAAGTACGATGAGCAACTGAATAATCATCAAAAATGTAGTCATAGCTATTATAATCTTAAGGTAAAACAAAAATCGAGGAAACTGCGTCTGTCAGTCATGGTATGTTGAGATTTCTGAGTTCACGGGCAATCCACAATGCCTACCCCTTCTGCCACGACGTTGCTAAAACGTATGGAAGCCCCTTGTTGATTCACATTGAGCTGCACCGTTGCTCCATGGATAAGAGGGAAATTGACATCTCCATGCCCAGCAGGAAAACCACAGCAGACAGGAATATTGAGTTTTTCAAGATATGGATACAGCATCTGCTCCACGGATTCAAAATCGAGGTCGTTACCTACATCGATAAATTCTCCAAAAATGATTCCTTTTACCCTTGAAAGAACCCCTCTGACTTTCAGTGTGTTGAACAATCGGTCGATATTCCGTTTGTTCTCGCCGATTTCTTCAAGAAAAAGGATGATACCATCTTTATTGGTAGCATCGCAGAAAGAACCTCCCAAAGCAGAAAGGACACAGAGATTCCCCCCGACCAAAGTTCCTTCGGCATTTCCTTTCAGATTATACCGATTTGGGCGGAGCTGATATTCTGGAATGTTTCCAAAAAGGATATTCTTGAGCAATAGTGATGTTTGGTCATTCCCTTTAGCATTCACCATTTCTTTTGGCATGGTACCATGGATGGACATAACGCCCGCCACCGAAAGGAAAGAATGGATTGTGGTGATGTCGCTGAATCCGACGAACCATTTTGGGTGCTCAGCAAACTCTTTGAGCGGGACAAAGTCGATGAGATGGATAGCTCCATATCCCCCCCTGTTGCATATAACAGCCTTCACCTCGTCGTCGTGTAACGCCCACAGAAGGTCTTCGGCCCTTTCCTGCGGAGTTCCGGCATATTTACCGGCATATTTTTTGCCCACATTATTGCCAATAACCGGCACAAGCCCCCACTTTTTCAAAACATCTGCCGCCTGGCTGACGACAGTCGGTTCAATATAATACGATGGAGAAATCAGTGCCACCTTGTCTCCTTTTTTCAGAAAAGATGGCTGAACAACGTTTTCTGCAGCATGTACAGCCACAACAAAGATTGTAAAAAGGAATAGAATCAGATATTTTTTCATCATTAGTCAAGAATTACCATTTATTGAACAAATATAGACAAAAAAG
>OMUD01000168.1 GCA_900314125.1 uncultured Prevotellaceae bacterium
TTTACAATACTGCAATACAATCATGCAACTCTGCAAATTTAATAAATATAAATGAAATGGGAGGAACTCTTTGAGGATTTCGCTTTAGCGAAAAAGAAACAATTTTGTAAATAGTCCTTATTTCTTATAAATAAAATATTTTTTACATATTAATGCATAATGTAAGAAAAAAATTGTACATTTGTAATTGCAAAGTGGTTGTTGTCCATTTCATGGCGATGAATGGTCAGCACAGAAAGCCACAATTGTACAATCTTATTGGCAAAGTAGAAATAGTATCTACTATCTGAAAAGGTCCTATCTGCAAAGTCCTGGAAAAACTTTATTGGAACGAACCTTCGAGGAAGTAAGGTACGCCGTAATAGGCGTACCCTTTCTTCGTGTTTCGTTCCAAACCTCATTTCCAGGACAGGTGCAGAAAGGAAATACAATGAAGGAGGGTACGTTTTTCTTTTTGTCCTATTACGGAACTTAAAATAATGTTAATGAAAACCAATATTAAGAAGAAAGGAGAGAAATACACTTTTTCTGGCCATGAGTCTTTTCCATGTAAATCGCTTTGGTTGAAGAAAGGGTATGATTTCTGTATGAAAGGAAAGGACTTTAACAGCCCAGAAGCAGTTATTGGGTTGGGGGTTGGTAAAAATATGGTGACAGCTATTCGTTTTTGGCTTAAGGTTTTTGGTATTACCGAGAATGATGAGATTACACAGTTAGGACATTATCTTTTTAATGACGAAAAGGGAAAAGATCGTTTCTTGGAAGATATTGCTACGCTTTGGTTGTTGCATTTCAATATTGTTTTCGGACAGGAGGCAACACTTTATAATATGTTTTACTGTGGGGTTCAGCGGGAAAGGACTCACTTTGAAAGAGATCAAATACTGACCTATGTTAAATTGAAGATGGCGGAAGCGGGAAAAATCTCTTTGTTTAATGCCAATACAGTTAAAAAAGATATAGGCGTCATGCTTCAAACATATACGTTACCCCGAAAGCCGCTTTCGAACGAAGATTTCTCAATGCTGTTAATTGACTTAGATTTGATTCGCCAAAATGATGAGGGAAAAGGCTATTATTTCAATATTGAAGGAAAACGTAGTGTACCCAAAGAAATATTTCTTTATGGACTTCTTAAACTGAAGGAAGTGGAAGGTGATAATACTATGGCATTGGAGACTATTCAAGAAAAAATAGGGCTTGCATTCTGCATGCAGGACTATGAGACTGTTGAGATGCTGAAAGACTTGTCAAAAAAGTATGGCAAGTATTTGGCTTATAGTGAAGTGGCAGGGGTTAAACAACTTCAGTTTATTAAGGATTTAAAAACACAAAAAGTACTAGATGATTACTATGGTTCATCACTTTAGTCTTTCTGCAAATATAGAGAATGGTATGTCCGAGGGATTTAATTACCTCGTAACACCTAACGCAAAAATGCCATTCATAACATATTGAGTGATTTCCATTCAGGTATCCACTCTTTTACTATTATTGGCTCATATGGAACGGGTAAATCAAGCTTTCTGTTAGCTTTAGAATCAGACTTAAAGAAAAATGGTCAAAAAAAATATCTCTTAGATTCTGACAACTTATCGAATGCTAAGTCTTTTGAAATCTTGAATATTGTGGGCGATTATGCTCCAATGTCAACATTACTTAGTAAAGCTCTGAATGTGGAAGGGAATACTGTCAGTATACTTGACAGCCTTAAGAATTATTATGCTAAATGTCAGAAACGAGGTGAATTTTTATTGATTGTCGTCGATGAATTTGGGAAGGTTTTGGAACATGCGGCAAAGAATAATCCTGAGAAGGAATTGTATTTTTTACAAAAACTTTCAGAACTAGTAAACGTCCCTTCTCGCCAAATTATGTTGCTTACAACCCTTCATCAAAATTTTGGTGCATATTCTAATGGATTGACAACAGAGCAAGTGAATGAGTGGACAAAGGTAAAAGGGCGTTTCAAGGAAATTGCTTTTGTGGAACCTATAGAACAATTGCTCCATCTTGCTTCGGTTCAGTTGAATAATGTGGGTTATGTAAATAAAGAATACAATGTTGGAATTCTTTATGAATTGGCAAAAGAAACTAAATATGTGTCTGCTGATTTTCCATTTGGAACAGCTCAACAACTATTCCCTTTGGATCTTTTCTCTGCATATTCTATTACTTCGGCTATTCAGCGCTATGGGCAGAACGAGCGCTCCCTTTTCACCTTCTTATCGTCTAAAGGAAATAATTCAATTTCTGAGTTTGTACCAGATTCTCATCAAACATACAACTTGCAAAAGGTATATGATTATATTCTCTATAACTTCTATTCTTATCTCAAAGATGCCAATTCGGATTCAATGAGTTGGAGCACCATTCAGATTTCGATTGAACGGGTGGAAGGACAAGAATGGGATAGTAAGAAGGAGATGCTTGATGCCGTTAATATTGTGAAAGCAATAGGGCTTTTAAATCTGTTTGGAACAGCTGGTTTTAAGTTAACGGCACAACATTTGGCAAAATATGCAAGGGAAGCAATGAATATTGACAATGCTGAAGTTGTCATTGGCAAGTTGGAGGCAAAGAAGATTATTCGTTATGCTGTTTATAAAGAACGGTTGATGCTTTTCGAGGGCACTGATGTTAACCTGGAAGCTGCAATCCGTGAGGCGAGTTTGATGGTTACACGTCCTGTAGCATTCGTTGATGAACTTAACGTCTTTTTTAATCATAAAATCTCTCCTGTCAAGTCTCACTTTTATCAAAAAGGTACACCACGCTTTTTTGATTATTGATACTCGAAAAACCTATTGACATTGTCCCTACTGGCGATACTGATGGTTATATAGAATTGGTTTTTTCAACTCACAAAGGTGGATTGGATGAAATTAAAAGATTTAGCTCAGAGACAGACCATGCACTTGTTTTTGCCTATTTCTCAAACACTGAGGAAATTATTGATCATCTCTACAATATCAAAAAATATATTTATCTAATAGAACGTGTCCTTGACAAAAATGACAGGGTGGCGATTTCTGAAATACAAAAGTTGAAGAAATACGAAGAAACACTGCTTAACAAGGCAATTAGTGACAATCTTTTCTATTATAAGAATAGAGTGGTATGGATATATGCAGGGAAAATTCAAAAAGTGGAGTCGCATAGAGACTTTAATCAATTGTTGTCAAGGGTTTGTAATGAGGTTTATTATAAAACTCCTGTGATGAATAATGAACTCTTCAACAAACATAAACTCAGCCGTACAATTACAGCCGCTCGTAAAAGTTATCTCACTTATTTGACAGAACACTATTCTGAAACAGGACTTGGATTCCACGAGGACAAATATCCACCAGAAAAGACAATTTATTCATCTTTGCTGCTGAATACAGGTCTCCACAAAGATGGTGATTTTACAAACTCACCCACCGATAAAGGATTCATGCCACTTTGGGATGCCTGTGAAGAATTCTTGCAAAGTACAGAAAATAAGGCCAAGAAAATTTCAGAATTAATAAAGAAATTGTCTGCTCAACCTTATAAGTTAAAACAGGGCTTTTTGGAATTTTGGATACCAACCTATCTTTTTATCAAACGTCAGGACTTTGCTCTTTACGATGCCTCGAAAGGTGCTTTTATGCCAAATGTAAATATCGAGTTTTTTGATTTGCTACAAAAGCATCCAGGAGATTTTGAAATCAAGAAGTTTTCTGTTGATGGTGTGAAGTTGGGTTTCTTCAATCAGTACCGACGATTCATCAATCTGGGAGAAGAATTCACCATCACTAAAACGAGTTTTATCGAGACCATCAAACCTTTCCTGAGTTTCTATATGCGGCTTGATGAATATACAAAGCATACTCATAAGTTTGATCATAAATCAACTATGAGATTCCGCGATGTGTTGGCAAAGGCAAAAGATCCAGAGAAAGCTTTTTTTGAGGATTTGCCAGAGGCTCTTGGTTTCACACAAGAAAAACTGAAACAAGAAGATTCTATTAAAGAATATGGAAATATCATTCAAAGAGCCATTAAAGAATTGCGTTCTTGCTATTCTCATCTTATAGACCGCATAGAAGAAAGGGTTGTGGAAGAATTTGGATTGCAGAGTTATGACTACTCTGAATATATCAAAGAAGTACGAGAGCGTTTGAAGGGGGTGAAAACTTATTTGTTGACAGATAAACAACGTGAGTTCTATCATCATGTTATGACTGAATATGACAATCGCAAGCAATGGTACCAATCCATCTGCTACACTATATTGGAACAACGACTTGATAATCTTAAAGACGAGCAGGAAGATAAATTGGTTGATGATTTGGTTTATTTATTCCGTGAGTGCGAGAAATATTCTGACATAACACAGAAGACCAGTGGTTCTGATCAAAATGAAGCCTTTTCTTTTGATATGGTGACTAATAAAGGAACCAATATAAGGACTCAGACCTATATACTTCCTGAGAAAGATAAGTCAAAAGCTGATGAACTTGAATTTAAAATCACAAAAATCCTTTCTGGCGATACAAACATTGATATATGTACATTGCTTTCAATACTTAATAAAAAACTGAATAAATGACAAAGGTAAGACACATATTAGGTATTTCAGGTGGTAAGGACAGTGCAGCCCTCGCAATTTATCTGAAACAAAAGTACCCATCTCTCAAGATAGAGTACTATAACTCAGATACCGGTTGCGAACTGGCAGAAACGGAAACCCTGATAAATCGATTGGAAGCTTATTTGGGCCAGATTGAACGTTTGAGGGCTGCAGAAGGAAGTCCTGAACCTACTCCTTTCCATCATTTCTTGAAAGCAATGGGTGGTTTCTTACCTTCACCACAAGCTCGTTGGTGCACTAAGAAAATGAAACTCGACAAGTTTGAGGAATATGTAGGTGAGGATTATGCTGTTTCATACGTTGGCATTCGTGGTGATGAAGACAGAGATGGTTATATTTCTTCTAAACCCAATATTCAAGCAATTTTCCCATTCCGAAAGAATATTTGGAGCATAGATGTGATTAACAAATTTCTTCACAAGGAAAACTTGGATCAGATTGTTGAAATATATGAGAGAATCTGTCCTGAAGGCTTTCTTCGTGATGAGATTTTGGAAACAGTGAAAAAGCCAATAAACAAACAGTTTTACTACTCGAAGAAGATGAATGCTTTGCTGGATTATGGCATCAAGTTGTTTAATCATGCAGTATTCGAATTTCTAAAAACAACAGACTATCCAGTAGGAAAGCTTGAGGGTTTTCCTCTTCTTGATAATACCGATGTTTTGGTGAAAGATGATATTTTCCGGTTGTTGAGGGAAAGTGGTGTGGGTGTTCCAGCCTATTATGAAGAAATTCCTTTTGAAGTCGATGGCGAGACTGGTACTTATTGTCGTAGCCGCTCTGGATGCTACTTTTGCTTCTTCCAGCAGAAGATAGAATGGATATGGCTCTATGAACAACATCCTGATTTATTTAAGAAAGCTATGGAGTTTGAAAAAGATGGTTATACATGGAATCAGAATGAGAGCCTCAATGATTTAATCAAACCAGAACGTATTCGGCAAATCAAACTTGACATTATTCGCCGGCAGAAAGAAAGCAAGGCAAATAATAGAGGAACTACTCTTGCTGAGATATTAGGTGATGATATAATGTGTACGAACTGTTTCATATAATTGTATATGTTGTACGAAGTTGATTGGGCTGAAGACGGGACTTATAGACCTGGTGAATTTAATTCTCCTGAGAAATTCTTCAATGATTGTTTGGAGAACAGCAAGGAGTTTGATCTTCAATTAGGCTATTTTAGTTCAGCCACGATAAGCATTTTAGCGGATGGCTTTGCAACTTTTATTTCTAAAGGTGGCAGGATGAGGCTCGTCATCAATCATATTGTTTCAGAAGAGGATAAGAATGCTATTTGCAAAGGAGTGAATGGCGGTGTTATTGATTGTTTTGACCTTACAAACTTTAGCACATTACGCCAAACTTTTGATGAATACCAACAACAATTCTTTGATTGTCTGGCATTTCTTATTTATAATAAACGTATTGACATCCGCATAATTAAGCCTAGAAATAAAAAGGGGATAGCTCACACAAAATCTGGGCAATTTCGAGATGGCGACAGTATAACATCATTTACTGGATCTGCCAACTTTACAATCAGTGGCCTCTTCAATAATCTTGAAGAAATTAAAATAGATAGAAGCGACTCTGTTGACAAGATGGTGCAGAAACGTATTTCAAGTCAGCGAGAGGAGTTTGATTCTATCATGTTAGGAAAAAAACGGAATATTGAATACCTTTCTCCAGAGAATCTTATTTCTGCTATTCAGTCGAATTATGGTGACAAGGATATAGAAGAACTTCTTGATGTTGAAAAGAAGTTACGTTTGATAAAAAAAGAAAAAAACAGAATAGAAAATTCTGAAAGGATAAATATTGTTTCCGAGGAATCTGACGCTGAACCCAAATTTCCATATCCTTCTGGTCCTCGTGAATATCAAAAACAGGCTTTTGAAAATTGGAAGAACAATGGTCAGAAGGGGCTGTTTGCAATGGCAACAGGAACAGGTAAGACAATTACATCTTTGAATTGTTTGTTGGAAATTTATAAACGGAATGGATACTACAAAGCCTTAATTCTTGTTCCAACCATCACCTTAGTGAATCAATGGGAACATGAGTGTAGAAAATTTAGATTTGAGAAAATAATCAAGGTTTATTCAAATAATTCAGTGTGGCATTCT
>OMUD01000004.1 GCA_900314125.1 uncultured Prevotellaceae bacterium
TGTTTCCCTTGCGAAAGAGGAGGCGCTTGATGCGATTGAAGAAGCGATTGAGGGGTTGGAGGTGCATTACGACATTGAGTCGGACAAGGGTGCGACCAAGGACGTTCAACTGAAGGACGGTCAGGGGAACAAGTTGATGCCTATTACAAGTAATGATAATGATGTAAAAGAAAATTTTAATGATTTAGGACATCGACATGGCCTTGATTTCTCTAATTATACTTCAGCGAATAAGTATAGGTACTTGAATGTGATTGTATATGCTTATGCAACATTAAAACCTACAGCCACAGAAACAAAAGTTGAGATTTATGCCCTTGCAAAAAATTGCAATAGCGACGGAAAGCTACGCATTTGGTTTCATTTAGTAGATAATAATTTAAACATACAAACAACGTTAAATCTATCAGATATAAACCTTGAAAATGGGTATTATATTGGTGTATCACAGAACTCCAAAGTTAAAATAAATTATCTACTTAATGTGGATGCTCTCAATGATGGAGAAGCCATAATTTTTGGTGGTACAGAAGGGAAACGAGTTTGCGTTGATATTGTAGGTTTGAATGACATAAGAAGAAAATGGTTTACAATTCCAGCCGAAAACTATGCCATCCAGCAACAATTTAGAAATCTTGACTTTACGTCTTACCATTATGATGTTACTCCATATATAAAGACTATATTATTTTGCGGAATTAAATGGAACGTAGATAAACCAGATTGGGCTTATGATAAGCCTCATTTATATGCACTGGCTTGGAATTATAATAATAATGGTAGAATTGACATTGGAGTTTTATTAGGTCAACATGGTTCTAATTATGAATCTATCTGGCTTAGGAAGAATATTACAGATTACAATGATACGATTCCTACTTACGAAGTTGCTATATTAAACTCATATTGGTGCAAACTATATGTTGCATATAGTCCTTTAGAAATGAAGGAAGCAGGCGCCATTGTTTATTCTAATTCAGACAACATTGTCAAAGTTGGAGAATTAAAAGAAGATGACCCTCGAATCGTTCAATACGAGACTTTTAATAAATTTGAAGAACTTAATGAACGTGTTAGCAGCATTGAGGGAAATCCTAATTTCTGGAATGGGAAAAAACTTGTGTGGTATGGCACATCAATCCCTGCTGGGTCTGATTCTGCGCTTGGACAGGAAGGTATCGGAATAACTTATCCTGAAATAGCAGCATCATATATAGGGGCAAGTTGCTCAAATGAAGCCGTAGGTAGTGGACGAGCTTCTTATTTACCTCTTACAAGAAACGAGACTTTTCAGCATTTAGCAAGATGCCAAGGAGGAACAATCGCCTCAAAGTTAGAGCTTCTAAAATCAATATATATTATAGACGATGACAATAGGACAGTTGTCATGGGAGCTAATACCTACGGGATTACTGGTCTTCCTTATTCAAGCGCACCAACTTATGAGCAGGCTGTTGCATTAAGGACTGAAATGATTTCATACAGTTACCAAATAAAACTAATATCGCGCTATCTTGATTCAACGAATCAATATATTTCAAATGTTCTCAATAGTCAAGAGGTGAAAGATTTGCTTATATATTCAGGAAGCAGTTATGAATTATTGTATCGTGACAGCATGGCATACAAGTATACGCCAGACTTATTCGTATTCGACCATGGAACAAATGATAGTGCATATTTAGGTTCAGATGTAAATTCAAGAGATACAACAACATTCTATGGAGCCATGAATATGATGTATGACTGGATTCAGTTTTATTCACCTAAGTCATTAGTTTGTCAAGTGACAGACTATGGAACGTCAAGATATGGTAATGATTCCGTTATACAGCATCAACAAGCTTGGGCTGAACATTGGCAGGTTCCATTATTAAGGACGTGTGATGTAGTACCTTGGAATGGTGCATTAGTTACTTTGCAAGGATACTGGGATGGAGGTAATGGTCAAAGTGGAAGATGGCACAATGATGGGTTTTATTTTAATGAATCAGGAAATGCATGGGAAACAAATAATGGTATCATTTTAAGAAAATATACTGCATCTACCCCAGCTTCTACTGTAATTTCTGATTTCAATATAAGGACAATAGAAGGGCGTCAAGTGTATACTGTGCAGCAAAAGTATAAATACTTTAAGGATGGATTACACCCACACACAGATTCAAGTGGTGATGCGTTGAAATTTTATGCAAAGCATTTGTCAAAAATGCTTATTGGAATCGCTCCTAATTCAGATTGATAGAAGTAATATAACATATAACCTTATGATGGCAGACAGGTTTGCAACTGCATTAGGTTGCTGAGCAATCTGTAATATAATATGTAATGGTACAAAAAATGGAAATATACGACTATACATCAGTTGAGAATATCCCAGGGCTCAACGCCAAGGCGGCATTCATCTCGGACAGCTCCAAAGTGTTCAAGGATGACGTGAAAATCACGCCCATCAGGCTTGACGACAATACTAAATACGTGCCATGGGGCGCCGACAACATGATGCCGTTCGACATCCTCGACCTCATCGAGCGTGACGAGACGCTGGCCACTTGCCAGATCTTCAATGCTGAAGTATGCTATGCCTCGGGCCTGAAATACAACACGGAAAATTGCAATGCGAGAGTGCAGAAGGAAATCGAAGACTTCTGCCTCACATCACCGCTGCCGGCGTACTTCCTCGGTGTATGCCAGGATTTCAAACACTTCGGATGGTGTGTCTCCTTCATCATCCTGGACAACGATGGAAAACGAATCGTTCAGATTGGAAGAAAGGAGGCGTGTTACTGCAGATTCACACCGGCTGACGACGATGGCGCAATCAAGTACGTCCTGTACGCCAACTGGCGTAAAAATGTTACGGCGGACAGTGTGGAGAAGATTGAGCTGCTCGATGAGAGCAATCCATGGGGAGACCTCGTGGCCAGAATCAAGGCGAAGACTAAAACCCGCAAATTCGCAGTTGTCTGCAGGGTGCCCACTCCTGACAGCACATATTACCCGATACCGCACTACGCCGCCCTGTTCCGGGGAAAGTGGTATAACATCAAGCAGCTTATCGGTGTTGCCAAGGAGTCGAAGCTGAAGAACTCGGCGCCGCTGAAGTATCAGATTGAGGTGTCGCAAAAGTATTGGGAAGGGATTTTCAAAAGGGAGAAAATCACAGATCCGAAGAAAATGCAGGAGAGGGTGGTCAAGGAGAAGCAACAGATCATAGACTTCCTCACCGGGGCAGAGAACAGCGGAAAAGTGCTTTTCTCTACCTTCTACATCTCACCTACTGGCGAAGAGCAGCACGACGTGAAAATCACGAAAATCGACGCGGGAACGGAGGGAGGCGACTGGTCCACCGACATACAGGAGGCGGTCAACATGATATGCTTCACCATGCGGGTTCACTCCAATCTCGTAGGTTCCGTACCGGGGAAGTCCCAGTCGAATAACAGCGGATCTGACAAGAGGGAGCTCTACACCATCGCGCAGTCGCTGCAGAAGCCTTACCGCGACCTGCTCTTCATTCTTCACCGCATGATCATCAGGTTCAACGGATGGAAAGGGGCTTATCCGGAATGCCCATTCATCCAGCTCACCACGCTCGATGAGAATACAGACGCAAAGACGGTTACGCTCGATGATGAAAAATAAATTTCTAAACTCTAAATAAAATGATCACTCCTGCAAACATAAGCGCGACATTGCCTAACATAATCCAGGAAGTCGAGGGCGAGAAGTCATTGTATGAGAAGCTGCAGCCTTACTTGGAAGAGGCAGAACGGTGGGCCAGGAATACGTTCACTGGAGAGACTGTCTGGCAGCTCATAGAGCAGAGAAGCGACAGCGACACCACGAAGCAGGTTCTGCAGCAGGTCATCATACATGATGCCTTCGCCAGGGCTATCCCTAATCTCGATGTCATACTCACGCCTAACGGATTCGGCATCGTATCCAATACTAACATAGCACCGGCATCCAAAGAGAGAGTGGACAGGCTCATTGACTCGATCTTGGACAACCGGGACGACGACATACACCAGCTGCTTGTCGAGCTGCCAAAGGTGGAGGGGTGGACAGTGACAAGCCAGGGAGAATACTTCACGGCTACACTCTTCCCCACGCTCAGCATAACCAAAATCTTACCGAGGCCTGACAAATACAAGACAAGGTGGGATTACTACCAATTCCTGCACGAGAAGATGGTCGTCATCGAGAAGGCCTTGGCAGATAAGTATGTGTCGCCGGAATTGATTTCAGCGCTGCGCATTGAACATGTCAACGGAGCTGCTGCGTATCTCCGTAATAATCTCATCAACAGCCTGAAAGCTGTGGAGGTGATGCTCATTAAGAATCCGGAGGAAAAACAGGAGGTATGCCATCAGGAACTGACGATGATTGTTGACACAATCAGGAAATATCCTGCGGTCTTTCCGGAATGGCATTCTTCAGCCACCGCACAGCTGTATGATCCGCCGATATTCGAGAATAAGAAAAAATCCAATGGCTACTGGTTCTGAACGCTCTTTTCTAAACACAAAAAAAATGATCATCGACATCAAGGTTCCACAAGGATGGCAGCAGCTTGACGATAAGCAGCTGAGGTTCGTTTTTCGACTACTCAATCAGAATGTCGGAATATACGAGCTGCAGGCACTCTGCCTGTTCAAATGGGCGAAAATGAAGGTCATCAGAAAAGAGGGAGCAATGTACATCGTGAAGTACAGGAAGCAGGTGTTCGCTTTGTCTGCACTGAAGGTGGCTCAGGTCATCGAATGCATGGGGTGGCTGACCGACTTTCCGGAAAAGCCTGTGAGGCTGTCAAGGATAAGATGGCATAAGCCGGTGACAGCGGACTTCCAGGGAGTACCGTTCGGCACATTTCTCCAGCTGGACAATCTCTACCAAGGGTATTTGCTCACAAGGCGGAATGATCTTGCTCTAGAGATGGCGCGGCTGCTTTACAATGCCAAGCGTATGCGACATATCTCACCTGACGAGGAAACCAACGTCATCTACTGGTTTACATCGGTTAAACAGAATTTCGCCAGGATCTTCACCCATTTCTTCAGACAGGCGGAGCAAAGCGAAGGGAATACCGCGGTTTCTTACCAAGCTCTGCAGAAGGCGATGAACACGCAGATCAGGGCGCTCACCGGAGGAGATATCACCAAGGAGAGGCAGGTTCTGGAGATGGACTGCTGGAGAGCGCTCACAGAACTCAATGCCAAGGCGGCCGACCAGGAGGAAATCGAACGAAATACGAGAAAAAATACTAAATAAGATATGTCTATGAACCCATTCACTACAAAACTGAAGGCATGGCTGGACACTGAGCCGGAAAAGCGCGACCTTAAACAAGGGGCGCTGCTTCTGCTGCAGCTGACCAACAATAAGGTGCAATACAACCAAATCATGCGGAATCCGAGCAAATTCGAAGACTTCATCGAATACAAGCTGAAGCGGTATCTTCAATTCCGGATTCAGGAGGTCACCAAGGAAGAGGTTGGTGCCATGGCAAAAAAAGTGGAACTCATCGCGCAGGAACATAAGCTCGACACCGCACAGGCTGAGGGTAAGCAGGCGGAACCGTCTGCGTCTTTGCCGGAATTCAAGTCGGGAATACGTGTCGATCACGAACGATTGCCGGCTGAGGTCCAGGCTCTCTATGTCGAGAACGCAGACATCATGAGGCGCATGCGTGAGCTGCATCTGAAGCTCAGAAGCCTGTCGGGAGCAGAGGCTACCTGTCCTGACTCCGACCGCTACCCGTTCCTGAAGGAAATCATTGCGCTCGATAAGAGATATCATGAGAACTGGAGGATTTATGACAGCTACGACGCATCCAGCAACCAGGCAGAAAAAAGCATCACCGATGATTTCCGACAGCAAACCAAGCAAGTGTACCGGCAGATCAACCTGCTTGTCGGAAGATACAGAAAAGCACCGTCAGAAGAGGTGAAGCTGCAGCTGCTCGACCTGTATAAGAAATTACCATCGCCAACGCCGAAATGCACGGCAAACATGTTGTCACTCGGAATCCTGCCTCATTAAGTGTTTCAATCAGAAAATCTCAGAAAAAAATGACAAAGGAAAGAAAAGAAGCAATCCAAGTGTGGTCAGCCATCGGAATGCTTGTCGTTGGAGCCGCACTCGTCATAGCCGGATTCATCGTCCCGCCAACGGGAGAAGTCTCCGACTCCGTGCTCTGGTTCTTCGGAGAGTGCCTCATCTACGCTGGCAGCATCTTCGGCATCTCCATCTACGTCACCGGGAAGATCCACAACATTCGCCGGGAACTCAACCTCCCCGACGAAGATCTGGAGAAATCCCATGTGGCGACTACTCTCTAGTCTCACATTTCCTAACATAAAAATCCAAGCGATATATGCTACTCACATTGCGAAGAATCAAGATGAAGCCTGGTAAACCATACCAGATCGGACACCTCTACGTTGATGGCATCTACATGTGCGACACTATAGAGGATATCGACAGAGGCCTCACGGCAGACATGCCGCTTCAGCTGATTATGAAAATTAAGGTCAAAAAACAAACCGCCATACCACGCGGAAAATACAGAGTACTGATGAACCGCGTCTCACCCAAGTTCTCGGCGAAGCCTTATTACTGGCAGTTCTGCAGGGGAAAAGTGCCATACCTGGTTAACGTGCCCGGATTCGAAGGCATACTCATACACATGGGCACCACGCAGAACAGCTCAGCTGGATGCATCATCGTCGGCATGAACACCGTCGTCGGCCGAGTGACATCATCCCAGGAGTGCTTCGAAAAGCTCTATAAGAAAATGCTCACGGCTAATGACGACATCTGGATTGAAATAATGTAATTCCAAACCCATGAATAAATATCTCTGCGGAGTGCTCCTGGCACTCGTCATCACATCATGCCACTCCAGGAAAAAAAACATCAGAGAAATCAGATCTGCTGACACCCTCAGGGAAATGGGCGTGTCCGTCATGCAGCGCACTGCGTCGGACTCATCAAGCCACTGGTCGCTGCAACAGCTCTTCAGCAAGCTCTCCATCGACATCGACAGCATCGTCATCATGAGGGAGCTGGAATGTGAGGCGGACAAATCCAGTGAGATGCTGTCTGAAGGCTCGGCGTTGCCAGCTGTAGCACACCACGACCATCCAGAGATGGCCATGGAGTGCTCCTACGCCGGCAATCACCTGGCCGTGGGTGAGGCGGACACTGCGTTTAAAACCGCCTCTATCACACGCCCGCCTCCAGGCAGCTGCCCACCGGGAAAAGCGACTGCGGCTACAAATAAGACCAAGGAGCGAATCGTAATTACCGGACTACGGATCAGTAAGAACAACACCGCCACTTCAGCATCTTCGGCAGAGTCCAAGGACACAGCCTCTGAAGCAGTGGCCGTTGTTACTGGAAAAACAGAAGTAAGGAAGCATGAGAGCAAGGTGGTGGAACAGCGGGAACCGGTGGTCTCGACATGGATGAAAATACTGTTAGCGGCTGCAGCTGTCGGTGCCGTCATCTGGCTTTTATCGAAGTTTGTTCTTCATAATAAGGTATAATCATTTTCTTTCCCCGCCCAAATTTATGGGCATGGCGAAATCGGATAAGGAGGGGTATGGAGCGCATGGCTGCCATACCCCTCCTGCTTTTACACCTGTCCTCATCCTACGTCTCCGGATTGCCAGTGGAGGGTCTGATTGCCGCCGGGAGTGTGCCTGTACATCAGGGTGGCTTCCCTTGACATCACATCACTCGCATGCGAAAGATGATATGTCCGGTCGGTCGCCACTTCCTGATGCAACCACTGCGTGACCGGCACACACCCTCGAGGCACCATGCTGTCTGCACCGCCTCCTTTCCGTTACGTCCCTCCACTACAGGAGACGGCTTGAAAGCATTATCATACGCTCCACGGCATCCTCCACCTCCGTCCGCTGCCAGGCGCAAAGACATACCCGCTCACTTCATTGCATTCCACTCGCGCTTATCCTCACTCGCCACGTCCATAATCCCACCCTTTATAGACCAGCGGTGTGAACACATTGTCTATTGCCCCCGCCCCAAGCCCCTCGGTGTCGGAGGGTCAGTGCTGGAAGCCATGAGCGCGATGCCTGGCTGCCTCCGAAGCGACGGACGGCCGCGGTACTGGAAAGAGAGTGTGCCTATGCACTCTGACACGGCAGCCTTGACATTCAATCACTCGTGCCGAAAGATTGCCTGTCTGGCGGCTCACTGTGTCGGAGCACATCCCTACGGGGCGGCACACACTCTTTCCCTTGCTCGGCCCACTTCATTACACTACGCAACCATCGGCTTCGCTGACGCTGCTCCGCTCCATTACGTGGCGCTCGCAAGGCGTACCTTCTGGCTGTCGCACTTCTGTCGGCAGTCGGACATCGCCATGCTCATGACATTCTTTCCGCACTGACACCTTCCGCCACCGAGCCAAACTATTTCGTGCGTAAGAGGCTTTGGCTGGCACCCAAGCCACTTACCGCACAGAGGTATCGGACGTGCAAAATGAAGCAAGGCAGTGCCTGCCACACTTCATTTTGACCACGCCCGTGATTATCTTACCGCCCATTCGGGCGGTGGGGCGAATGTCTGCTGACATATTCCGCTCTCTATTAGGCGCTTTTCACCGACATCAACGCAGGGCGGTCGGGGGGTCAACTCCGTGAAATGAGGAACAAAAATTTTTTTCCTCAGACCTTTTTTGTTAATTTACAGGAATTTGAATTATTATTTTGCGGAAAATCGCGAAAATATTGTAAAAAAAAATGCAAAACATGTTATACAACATATAATATTATTACATATTTGTAATAAAAAGTAGCCACTCAAGAAGAAGTGGTACGAAATGATTGAAAGCGGTGAGAAACGCGAGGAATACAGGGAATGCAAAGACTATTGGTATAGTCGGCTTATAGACCGGGATAGTCTGCGCGCCAAACCTTACACTCACGTCCGTTTCCGATACGGCTACACCAAGCGCACTATGCTTTTCGAGATAGACAGTATAACCATTGGTGTGGGAGATCCCAACTGGGGTGCGCCAACATACCCAGTGTTTATAATAAAATTCTCGAATATGAGAAAAATTAAACTCAGAAATTTAGGATCCTTTCTAAAGGAAGTACTGGGAAATAAGGGGGGTGTGACTGAATGAAGTCACACCCCC
>OMUD01000125.1 GCA_900314125.1 uncultured Prevotellaceae bacterium
AAGGAAATGTATGGCATCCTTCCGTCCCAGTATAAGGATGCGCATGGGGTATGATGCTGTCTGCTATGATGTTATACGGAAATAAAAACTGTATTGACTTTCGGCATACTATCACTTATTATTATCCCTACAGACCTCCATTGTTGTAGCTACGTTAAGTGGGGACGCCTTTGGCTTTTCAAAGACATTTTGATGTCTTTGGGAAGACAAAGTGGTGCAGAACTCGGCAGGTGCTAGGCTAGGAACGACACCGACGCAACTGGCGCTAAGTTCAAAGGGGGCTGCATCTTGCGTCGTGGCTGCGGCACCTGCCCATTGTATATTGCCAACAACTGTAGGGACTTACTTTATGTATGTCCGAAAATCTGAGCTTATTGTTACTGAATACCCTTGATGTTAAAGCACCTGCATGTCGTTCAGCTTCTTGTAATATCCTCCGAGCTGAACGAGTTCTTCGTGCGTGCCTTCCTCCACAATGCGTCCTTCGTGGAGCACATAGATGCGGTTGGCGTTCTTGATGGTGGACAGGCGGTGGGCTATAGCGATGGTGGTGCGTGTTTTCATCAACCGCTCCAATGCGTCTTGTACCAGCCGCTCTGATTCGGTGTCAAGCGCGGAAGTGGCCTCGTCAAGGATGAGGATAGGCGGATTCTTTAGGATGGCGCGGGCGATGGACACACGCTGACGCTGACCACCGGAGAGTTTGCATCCGCGGTCGCCCACAATGGTGTCATAGCCGTTCTCGCTTTCCATGATGAAGTCGTGTGCGTTGGCGATTTTTGCCGCAGCCTCCACTTCCTCTCGGGTGGCGTTTTCCACTCCGAAGGCAATGTTGTTGAAGATGGTGTCGTTAAAGAGGATGGCTTCCTGGTTCACATTGCCGATAAGCGAACGGAGCGACTTGATTTTCAAGTCTTTGATGTCGGTTCCGTCAATCAGGATGCATCCTTGCTGCAGGTCGTGGTAGCGTGGGATGAGATCCACGAGTGTGGATTTACCTGACCCTGACTGCCCCACGAACGCGATGGTCTCGCCCTTCTTCACCTTGATGTTGATGTCGTGGAGAATCTCATGCTGAGGGGTATAGGCGAACGACACATTCTTCAGTTCGATTCCCTCGTTCAGCCCCTCTATCTCTTTGGCATCGGCTTTCTCCTTGATATGGTTCTCTGCGTTGAGAATCTTGTTGATGCGCTCCATGGAGGCCATGCCCTTCTGGATGGAGTAGCCAGCCTTCGAAAGTTCTTTCAGCGGCTGGAGGGTGGTGTAGAGGATAACGAGATAGTAGATGAAAGTGCTGGCATCGATGGAGGAACTGCCGGAGAAAATCAGTGTCCCTCCAAACCACAGGACGATGACAATCATCAGTGTGCCCAGGAACTCGCTCACGGGGTGTGCGGCTGCCTGGCGGATGGACACCTTCATGGCGGCGTTGCGGTATTCGTTGTTCACCTTCACGAAGCGGTCCTCCATCTTCTTCTCTGCCACGAATGCCTTGATGATGCGCAGTCCGCCCAGTGTCTCCTCAATCTGGCTCAGTCCGTCGCTCCATTTCGACTGGGCATAGAGCGATTTCTTCTTGAGTTTCTTGCCGATGCGTCCGATTCCCATCGCCATCAGCGGCACCACCAGCAGGGTGAACAGGGTGAGCTGCCAACTGATAGTCACGAGTGTGATGAGATAGATGAGGATGAATATCGGGTTCTTGATCAGCATGTCGAGCGAGCTGGTGATGGAGGAGTCCACCTCGTTCACATCGGTCGAAACCCTGGCCAGGATGTCGCCTTTCCGCTCTTCGGAGAAGAAGGAAAGGGGCAGAGAGAGTATCTTTTTGTAGATGTTGGCGCGGATGTCGCGCACGATGCCGGTCTTGATGGGCATCAGGCAGGCAGAGCCTGCGAAGTAGCTGCCCGTCTTCAGGAGTGTCATGAAGGCGAGCCCGAGTCCGAGAAAGAGTAGGGTGGTGGAGTTTCCGTAGGTGTTGATGAGTTCCTGTGAATAGTAGTACAGGTTGTTCATCGCCACGTCTTTGAAACTGCCGTCGCTCCACGACATCAGCGTGTAGTTTCCGCTCTCGATGCCGAACAGGATGTTCAGGATGGGGAGCAGGAGGGTGAAGGAAAAGACATTGAAGAATGCGGTCAGGATGTTGAATGTCAACGTCCCGGCCACAAACCGCTTATAAGGGGCAAAATACTTGCCCATGATTTTGAAAAACTCCTTCATGTGAATTTTATTTTCTTCCGAAGTCGGCGGGCACCTCTCCCCATCGTTCCGTCTCCCATTTCAGGAGCTTGTTGGGATAGCTGTTCACACGCAACCATTGCTCGGCACGTGCGATCACGTTGTAGAGGTAAGCGTTCTCTGGGGTGCGTGGGAGGGTGGTCTTGCAGTGCTTCTTGCTCACCCAGATGATGGCGGTCCGGCTATCGCTGTAGATGGTCCTCGTCGCTCCTTCTTTTTTCTGGAGGGCGAGGGCATGAACGATGGCGAGGAACTCACCGATGTTGTTCGTGCCCTGAATCGGACCGAAATGAAAAAGTTCCTGACCGGTGCGCAGATCCACCCCACGGTATTCCATCGGACCTGGATTGCCACTGCAGGCGGCATCCACGGCAATGGCATCGGCTTCCACCTCCATGGGAAGCGGCAGCACGGTATCGTGACGGTAGTCGGGCGGATTCTGGTCCTGCGACACGAAATAGGTATTCTGGTTCTGCGACATCGGTGGGAGGACTTGTCGGTTTACATCCGCTCCGGCATCTCAATGCCCAGCAGTCCCATTCCCAGTTGTGCCACTTTCGCCACGTTCTTCGACAGCACGAGTCTGAACACCTGCTTCTGCGCGTCTTCCTCATTCAGGATGTGGAAGTCATGGTAGAACTGGTTGTATTCCTTGGTCAGCTCATAGCAGTAGGTGGCGATGCCCGACGGACTGTAGTCCTGACCGGCCTGGCGTAGAGCGGCTGTGAATCCGTTGAGTTTCTGGATGAGCTCCACTTCCTTCTCTGAAATCGCGGTGTCGGCTGGCAGGGTGTCCGGAATCACGATGCCGGCATCTTCAGCCTTTCTCAGGATGGACTTGATGCGGGCATAGGTGTATTGAATGAACGGACCGGTGTTGCCGTTGAAGTCGATGCTCTCCTCTGGGTTGAACAGCATGTTCTTGCGGGCATCCACCTTCAGGATGAAATATTTCAATGCGCCCATTCCCACTTTCTCGGCAATCTCGCGTGCCTCTTCTTCTGGAATGTGCACTTTCTTCGTCATTTCTTTGGAGGCTTCGTAGGCGTCTTTCACCATCTGGTCCATCAGCTCGTCGGAGTCAACCACCGTGCCTTCGCGCGATTTCATCTTTCCGTTCGGCAGCTCCACCATTCCGTAGGAGAAGTGCACGAGGTCCTTGCCCCAGCTGAATCCCAGCTTGTCGAGCAGGATGGACAGCACCTGGAAGTGGTAGTTCTGCTCGTTGCCTACCACGTAGATCATCTTGTCGATAGGGTAGTCCTGGAAACGGAGTTTGGCGGTGCCGATGTCCTGAGTCATATACACGGAGGTGCCGTCGGAACGGAGCAGGAGCTTCTCGTCGAGACCTTCTGCCTCAAGGTTGGCCCAAACCGATCCGTCATCTCTGCGGTAGAACAGGCCTTTCTCCAAACCTTCCATCACCTTCTCCTTGCCTTCAAGGTAGGTGTCGGACTCATAATATATCTTGTCGAACGAAACGCCCATGCGCTTGTAGGTCTCGTCGAATCCGGCATAGACCCATTCGTTCATCGTCTTCCACAGGCTGCGTACCTCGGGGTCGTTGTGCTCCCATTTCACGAGCATGTCGTGGGCTTCCTTGATGAGCGGTGCTTCCTGCTTGGCTTTCTCCTTGGCGCCTTCCTCGTCCATGCCTTCGCTCACGTATTGGCGGGCAAGCTCATCGCATTCGGCCTTGTAGTGCTTGTCGAACTCCACGTAGAAGTCGCCGATAAGGTGGTCACCTTTCTTGCCGGTGCTCTCTGGAGTGGCGCCGTTGCCCCATTTCTGCCATGCCAGCATGGACTTGCAGATGTGGATGCCGCGGTCGTTCACGATGTTGGTCTTCACCACCTTGTTGCCGTTGGCTTCCACAATGCGTGCCAGCGAGGAGCCGAGCAGGTTGTTGCGCATGTGGCCCAGGTGGAGCGGTTTGTTGGTGTTCGGAGAGGAATACTCAATCATCACCAGCGGACTCTTCTCCGTCGGTGCCACAAAGCCGAACTTCTCTTCACCGTTGATTTCGTTGAGCAGGCCAATCCAGGCACTGGTGCTCACCACCAGGTTCAGGAAACCTTTCACCACGTTGAAGTCAGCCACCACATCGGAGGCGTTCTCCTTCAGGTAGGCACCCAGCTCGGCACCCACGTCTTCTGGCTTCTTACGTGCCGTCTTCACGAATGGAAAGACCACAACGGTAAGGTTTCCCTCAAATTCTTTCTTGGTTTTCTGAAGCTGAATCTGCTTCTCCTCCACTTCTGCGCCATAGAGGCTTTTGATGCCTTGCTTTACGGCATCCACGATTTTCTGTTCTATTGTCATGATGTTCTGATGCAAGAAATGATGAACCGTCATCAAATTTTTGCAAAGTTACGGCTTTTTTCGCACACTGCAAAAAAAACGCGTCAGGGTGGTCCTAAAATTATGTAAGATTGATGATTGACAGGAAGTGGATAGATGATGCCAGACCTGTCCTTTACTCCACGATGGTCCCTTCAATGAAAAGGCGGGTGTAGGAATGCACGGAGTTGATATACACGGTCACCGACTTTACGAAATGTCCCAGTTGGCGGTCTGTGGCGTCGAAGGTCACATCCACCTTCCCTCTCTCCCCTGGAGCCACAGCATCCTTTGTGTATTTTGGCACGGTGCATCCGCATCCGCTGATGGCCTCAAGGATAAACAGCGGTGCCTTACCCGTGTTTTCAAACCAGAAACTGTGGGTCTGCTTCGGGCCCTTGCTCTGGGAAATATTTCCAAAGGAAAAGCGTGGCTCATCAAACCGGATGTCTGCCTGACGCAGCGTGTCGGTGATGGTGGTGTCGGAAGGGATTTGGTCTAAAAAGCTGTTATCGACATTTCCGTATGTTTCCATTGCTAAGCATAGGAAACATACGGAAATAAATAATATAAAAATCTTTCTCTTCATGTATTATTCATCTTGTGAGCCTAATGGCATGTTAATGATTTTACCATATTTGGACTCACCTGGATGGTTGTTGATCTTCTTGAGTACTTTCTTTTCAACCTTTTTCCCATAGACAAATTCACCAGTACTGATGGAGTTGTAGATTGGAGTGACATATACATAGTACTGGTCGTCTTCTCCATCCATGCTTATAGGAAGTGCATAATAAATATCCAAGGTGTATTTGCCTGATTTTGGATTATTGAACACCAGTTTCTTTTTGAAGATGCTTTTGCTTCCTTGGTCTTTTGACCAGAAGATATCGAAAACGCATCCTGCCTGAGCCATCTGAGAAGCAGCCTTAAGTTCAAAATCCACGTCAAACCGATATTCGTTATAACCCATATATCCGTCAGTGTAATCAAAATCCTCATCTGATAGACCGTAAATATCGGCTCTTGATTTCGCCAACTCTCCACCGTATGTCTGATAAACACCAGAGAGATATTGGTCAGCTGCAACTGTTGATATTTGAGTGGCTAATTCTGGATAGATGTAGCAGTCGCCCGAAGGTCTCCACAAATAAGGCACACAATATGCCTTGTACATTCTTAAAGAAGCATTGATGGCATTGTAATCCCAACTGGAATACTTAAACAATTTAGACCCATTGAAAGTGTATGTGCCTTTCTTGAGCTTTTGAGGAACATTGTCCTCAAAACCATCGGCCTCTATATCAAGCAAGTGATTGAAATCCTCATCATAAACTTTGACTTTTGGAACAAAATTCCCGTCATAGACGCCTTTTCCGATATCTGCAATGTTATAGGTGAAATTATAATCGATAGAGTAAGTCTGATTATGCTCTGTGATAATTGGAACGAAAGCCTGACCAGGAGCTTCTGGAATTTCTATGATATAGTTGAGCGGACGTTTGGCGCTGAATGCAGGAAAAGAACCCAGTTCAAAGGTATTGCTCCACAAGTCGAAGATTCCAAGTGCTGAAATCGTCACTTTCAAATCGATAAACCCACGGACCAAAGCTTTTATATAGAGCGGAGATGTGAAGTAGTCTCCTGAGTTGATGCCGACAATCTTGCTGTCGCTTGGACCTTCTGTGCTGCTATCGAGTCCAACCTCCACATAGCCTTCGGCACCTAATCCGACTGTGATAGTAACAGAACGGGCGAACTCTGCACCCAATCCGATGCGTGCCCGTGCACCGACTTTTGTGTATCCAGCAGCGAAGAATTCTGCTACTTCCGTACTGCCATCCGCCATTTTTTGCTCAATCTTGGTTTTTTCATCGCCTTTCTTCACGGAACCCTGTCGATAGGTGTCATCGGTCCATTTCCAGTGCCCGCCGATAGCACCGCCAAGGCTTAGAATCGGCTCTACCGAAGGCTCAAACACTATACGAAGGGCGGCACAGCACGGAACAGCAATTCTTATTGCTCCCTTTGTGTCGCGCTCAAACCCATCCACTGGAACCACTTTTCCACGACGTCCGAAAGCATTCTTGAGCTTGTCGTTCATTTTTAATTTATAGTAATCGTACAGTTTCTTTGTGTCAGCCCAGTGACCGGCTGTGTTGGCCCATGGCATTTTTTCCTTGGACAACTCCACGCCCACTTCCGCACGGATATCGTTAGTCGGCGTAATCTCAGCCCAGATTGTATCGACTTTGGTTTGCTTGTTGTGATAAGCGTGATGATGGATTTTGTCATATCTTTTGTATGACACAGCAACGTACGGCTGTGCGTCCAAGCCAATAGTCTTCAACCATTCATTCAACTTACCCCTAACCACCTGCAGGGGACCCTTGTCGGCTTTTGATTCTCCACGAGTGTCAAACTTGATGTCGAACAGCGTTCTTTCTTCGGTTTTATCTCCCACTTCAACATTAGGGTCTTTAGGAGCTCTTGATTTTATCTCAGCAAGGTTCTCTTCGTCTAATGTGTCAGTTTCAACGTAGGCGGAGTCTGCATTAGTTCCGTTGTAAATCGACCAGTCGTCAAAAACCTGTTTTGCTTTTTCCTCATCGGTCATGGTGCTGTCCACATCTGGCACATTGTCCAGATTCGGCAAGTAATAGTCAAAATCGGCTGTGATTTCCAACTCTTTATAAACCTCATCCTCGGTTGCTGGAGCCAGTTCCATGATGTACATACCGTTCTCATGAGTCACGCTGACAACTCTGTTACACAGCCCCTCAGGTATTTTTGGACTACATCCTCCTGCAAGATATTCGCCGACTTTAGGTACCCATTTCTCTGGAATGTTGTCCATGAAATAGAGATAATTCGGGTCGTCGGACTCAACCACATATTCCAACACATTGTCAGTTACAGGTTTTACGCCTTCCTGGTACTGATAATTCACAGTCACATATTCATTCTCGTAGGTGGCCACCTCGTCGAAACCCACTTCTTCGGGTTCCGGCTCGTCCACCTCGTCCATCATCAGGGTGCAGCCTGCGA
>OMUD01000192.1 GCA_900314125.1 uncultured Prevotellaceae bacterium
TTCATGTTCTTAGGTCTGGGCACACTTCGCCAAACAGGAATGGACATGAACCTTGGCGAACAGCCAGCTATTTTGGAATTTTTCCAGTCGTTCGATCCAAACAGTTTTTGGACTACAATTGTGTTCCTCTTCATCGGTGGTTTGCTGACCATGTGCTGTCAGTCTTCTGCCGCCGTGATGGCCATCACAATGATTCTGTGCTCCAGTGGTGCCCTCCCAATCTATCAAGGAATCGCGCTTGTGATGGGTGAGAACATAGGTACTACCGTGACATCCAACCTCGCAGCTCTTTCCGCCTCCACTCAAGCCCGTCGCGCCGCTTTTGCCCATATGTTCTTCAATGTATTCGGTGTGATATGGATACTGATCATCTTCCATCCATTCATCAATTTTGTATGTTCGCTTGTAGGTTTTGACGTGACAATGACCAAAGAATCTGTAGATACCGCCACTTTCTTGAAGAACACAGCCAAACTAAGTGTGGTACTGGCCACCTTCCATACCTGCTTCAATGTGCTGAACACCTTCATTTTGATATGGTTCATTCCTCAGATAGAGAAAATCGTATGCAAAGTCATCAAAGGCAAGAAAAGCGATGAAGAAGATGACAACGAACCAGTGCGGCTTAAATATATTGAAGGTGGCTTGATGTCAACCCCAGAAATTTCGGTGCTGCAGGCTCAGAAAGAAGTGATGGTGTTTGGTGAACGTATGAGGCGCATGTTTGGCATGGTGATATCCATCAGTGTAGAGAAAGATGATGAAGCTTACGAGAAGACATATAACCGCATTGTGAAATACGAAGACATCAGCGACAAGATGGAAATAGAAATCGCTCAATATTTGGAGAAGGTATGTGACTCTCAACTGAGCGAAGAGACGATGACGAAAATCCATTACCTGATGCGTGCTATCAGTGAGTTAGAGAGTGTAGGTGACGCCTGCTACAATCTTGCCCGTATTTTCCACCGTGTAAAAGATAAGAAAGAATCATTCACAGAATCCCAGATGTCAGCCCTTCAAGAGATGATGAAACTGACTGATAATGCTCTTGCCCAGATGATTGTGGTATTGAGAAACCGTCGTGAAGACACTACAATGAAGGAAACTTATCGCATAGAAAATGAGATTAACCAACTTCGCGACCAGATTAAGTCAGCCAACGTAGTAGATATCAATGACCACAAATACAACTACTATATCGGCACCGCTTATATAGACTTGGTGAACGAATGTGAGCGTTTGGGCGACTACGTTGTTAATGTTGTGGAATCCAAATTTTCAAAGATGTGATAATCCCAAATTGATCATTAGGACGAAATGATTAACAAGAAACGCATATTAGTAGTAGATGACGAGAAAGACCTCTGTGACATCCTCTCACTGAATCTCCACATGGCTGGTTATGAGGTTGAAGCCTCATATTCAGCCGAGGAAGCTCTGAACATAGAGATAGAAAGTTTTGACTTACTGATTCTAGACGTGATGATGGAAGGTATGTCGGGGTTTGATATGGCAAAAGTTCTGAAGAAGAATCCTGCCACCGCCTCCATTCCAATCATATTCTTAACGGCCAAAGACACAGAAGATGACATTCTGAAGGGCTTCGGTCTTGGTGCTGACGACTACATCTCCAAACCTTTTTTCCTTCGCGAAGTGTTGGCCCGCGTTAAAGCGGTACTCGCCCGTACATCAAAAAAGCTTGATAAGCAAGAAGATGTCTTCAGCTACAAAGGTATCAAAGTGAACTATGCCCACAAGTCCGTTTGGGTCAACGACAGCGAAGTGTCAGTAACACGTACAGAGTTTGACATCCTCCGCTTGCTGTTGAGCCATCCAGGAAAAGTTTTCTCACGCCAGGAACTGATAGAATCCGTATGGCCCAAGGACGTGATTGTGACAGAAAGGACTGTGGATGTGAACATCACTCGCCTTAGGAAAAAATTGGGATCCTGTTCTGATTTATTATGTACCCGCCAAGGTTTTGGCTACTGCATCATTTAAGTTGTTTTTCACAAAAAATGCTCCCCCACTTTCATGCGCAAACTGAGTGAAGGCAAAAAGATGTTTGTCAGTGTGATGATAATTTTTTGTGTGTATGCACTGACATTCATCCTATTTGAGGATTATGACCGACTTTACCTCCTACCATTCTCTGAGGAAAGCGACTGGCATCTGCTCATATTCTCTCTGATAGTGATGGTAGGCTTGTCCTTTCTATTGTTACGATATGCAAAAAAGATGGATGAGCGTATCCGCCTTGAGCAATCAGCTAAAGAAAACAAGATGCGAAGGGAACTGACTCAGAACATCGCTCATGAATTGAAGACCCCTGTGGCTAGCATTTTAGGTTTTACAGAAACAATCATCAACAACCCGAACCTCAGTTCATCACAGAAAAACGAATTTATTGTCCGTACCCACGCACAAGCGGAACGACTGACCAACCTTCTTCAAGATCTCTCCATGCTGAACCGGATGGATTATGCCCCTGAAATGATATCAATGCAAAAGATGGACGTGAATGAAATCATTTCTGAAATCACGAAAGAGACGAGCTTGTCGATGAGCCAAAAAGGCATAAAACTGAACAATTATCTTCCTTCCAGTGTGTTTGTCACAGGTAATTATGCTTTGCTCTACAGCATCTTCCGCAATTTGTTCGACAATTCCATCAACTATGCTGGAGGTGGGAGCACTATAGAGCTCAATGCCACAGAATTGGCCGACAGTTGGAAATTCACATTCAGCGACAATGGTCAAGGCATAAGTGAAAAACATTTATCCCGAATATTCGAGCGATTTTACCGCATAGACAAAGGCCGTTCACGAACCTTTGGCGGCACCGGTCTGGGCTTATCCATCGTGAAGAATGCTGTGGTTCTTCATGGAGGCAACATTCATGCCGAAAAAAACCAGGACCAAGGAATCCGCTTTGTCTTCACCTTGAAGAAATAGAATAGCTCGATTTACAATTCCTTCCCGCTCATGAGTTTTCGCTCATGGGCTTTTTTGTGTTCTTTCGAACGGTTTAAATAAATTGTAACAAAACTATAGAAATCGGCGTTATAATAATAGAAAGTCAGAAAGTCGCAAAGATACGCACAAAGAGCCACAAATCATCACTGCAATACATTACTTTTATGCTTTTCGTTCATGTTTGCAGTATCCCAGGCATCGTAATTGGTGCCTGGGAATTTTGTTGATTCAATAGTGAAAGAAAATGTATCAAATAACGAATGATAATTGGTTGAATATTCGTAAATTGCAAAACATTTTTAACTAATTGACAACAATGAATAGAAAAACAATTACCGCTATTCTATTGGTTTCGGCCATGACGGCTTCTGCACAGAATCCGATTATCCGCGACCAATTTACCGCAGACCCGACTGCACGAGTGTTTAACGGCAAGGTTTATTTGTATCCATCTCACGACATTCCTGCTCCAGAAGGCCAACGCCAAGATTGGTTCTGCATGGCTGACTACCATGTGTTCTCTTCAGAGAACTTGACAGAATGGGACGACCATGGAGTGATCGTGACACATAATGACGTGGACTGGGTACGTCCAGAAAGTTACGGAATGTGGGCTCCTGACTGTGTATGCAAAGATGGCAAGTATTACTTTTATTTTCCTGCCACACCTAAAGGCGAACGCAGGGGTTTTGGCATTGGAGTTGGCATCTCAGACTCCCCATCCGGTCCCTTCCGTTTTGAATCCGAACCAATAAAAGGAGTAATGGGTATTGATCCATGCGTGTTGATTGATGACGACGGTGAAAGTTATATATACTGGGGTGGCATGGGCATCCGCGGTGCGAAACTGAACCCGAACATGAAAGAATTGGCAGGTGGTCAGCAGGTGATGGAAGGCTTGCCAGATGGTTTTAAAGAGGGTCCATACGCCTTCAAGCGCAACGGAGTGTACTACCTTACTTTTCCTTGGGTGAGGAAAGAAGGCGGCACAGAAACCCTGGCCTATGCAACAAGTAGCAATCCACTTGGTCCATGGACTTTCAAAGGTCTGATCATGGAAGAGTCTCCAACTGGCTGTTGGACAAACCATCATTCCATCATTGAATATAAAGGTCAATGGTACTTATTCTACCACCACAATGATTATTCCCCGAAATTCGACAAACTCCGTGCAGCCCGTATAGACCGTCTCTATTTCAATAAAGACGGCAGCATTCAAGAGGTTAAACCAACCCTCCGCGGTGTGGGCATCAATGATGCGATTTCCCGTATTGACGTAGACCGATACAGTGAAGCCGGTAAAGATGTGACTTACGCATTGTTAGACACCATCAACACATTCCGCGGTTGGTATGCCAATCTTGGTGGCAAAAACGGATGGTTGAAATATAACGACGTGGATTTCAAGAACCTGAAATCAGACAGTTATCTGATTGCCAGCGTTAAAGCCGAAGAGAACACCGAAATGGTGATCCGAGAAAAGAATGCCAAAGGCAAGGTGATAGCCAGATTAAAAATAGTATGTCTGACCGAAGGCCAGTTCAGAAGAGACATCCGCGGAAGATGGCAAACTGTTACTTCTGCATTGGAATATATTCCTCAAGGTGTGACCGACCTGTATGTAAGTTGTGAGGGTAAAGGTGCAGCAATAGATTGGATAGAATTCAAGAATCGTGAAAACTATTTCCATTCCCCATCAGGACAAGTTTCCTCTCCCGACGAGGATGGTTTCATCCGCCGTTGGTTATTGCTGGATCCGATAGACAAACCCAACCGTTCCAACACAGTGTTCACAGACAGTTACCTAAATGAGAATTTCGCCAAAGAATATTTCAAAGGTCAGTCCACCGTCATTCCAAAAGCTGGTCAGGAGGAAAAGGTGGAAAAACAGAGTTTGGTGTGGCATGAGCTGGAGAGTGACCGCTATAATGTGAAACTGTTCAGGTTTGCCGACATCAACAAAAAGCAGACCTATGGCGTGCTGTTCTGTGGTGTGACGCTGATAGAATGTGATGAAGATATTCCAAACGTCCGTCTGGCTGCAGGAAGCAACAGCGCCTCATCATGGTGGTTGAACGGTGAGCGCGTCTTGCTGCTTTCGGGCGACCGGCGTATGGTGGAAGACGATGGCATGTCAAACCGCCTGACTTTACGCAAGGGCATCAACGTTCTCCGTTGTTCCGTGATCAATGGTCCCGGCATGAGTGATTTCTGTGTTCGTTTCTTGAAAGAAGACGGCAGCCCTGTGACCAACTACAAAGTGAAGACAGCAGAATAACCCATCAATTCATTTTCAGAAATTATCCACAAAAACAAACGAAAACAGACAATACAATGAAAAAAATATTCAATCTGATTCTTCTTTCAGCATTCAGCCTGAATCTTTCAGCACAAGAAGGCGCTCCCTATATTCATGACCCATCAACGATAGCCGAATGTGAAGGTAAATACTATACATTCGGTACCGGAGGTGGCGGTTTAATCTCAGAAGACGGCTGGACATGGCATGGCGGCGCCGAACGTCCTGGTGGCGGTGCTGCTCCTGATGTGATGAAAATCGGCGATCGATATCTTGTGATTTATGGAGCCACCGGCGGTGGTTTAGGTGGTGGCCACAACGGCAGGATTCTGACGATGTGGAACAAGACATTGGATCCCAAGTCGCCAGACTTCAAATACACAGAAGCCGTGGAAGTGGCAGCAAGTGATGGTATGGAGGACAATGACGCCATAGATCCTTGCCTGCTGATGGATCCTAAAGGCAGGTTATGGGTGAGCTATGGCACCTATTTCGGCAATATCCGCCTGATTGAACTTGACCCCAAAACCGGTTTCCGTAAGAAAGGCAATAAAGAAAAGGACATCGCCATCGACTGTGAAGCCACAGACCTGATCTACCGTGATGGTTGGTATTATCTGCTTGGTACCCATGGAACGTGCTGTGACGGAGTGAATTCCACTTACAACATCGTAGTTGGCCGTTCGAAGCAAGTGACTGGTCCATACGTTGACAACATGGGTCGTGACATGCTTCATGGAGGAGGCAAGATGGTGATTGGTGCAGGCGACCGTGTCTGTGGGCCTGGTCATTTTGGTCGTACAATCATCGATGATGGCGTGGAGATCATGTCGTGCCATTATGAGGCTGATTTTGACCGCAGTGGCCGGAGTGTTCTCGGCATCCGCCCACTGCTGTGGAAAAACGGCTGGCCAGTAGCCGGTAATCGCTTCAAGGGTGGCACCTTTGAAATAGAGTCCGAACGCCGCGGCTATTCACTGGAGCTTGCTGTTGACTTCGTCCGCATCCAGCAAGAGCGTGAACGCTTCTGGAATATGGATCAGTCAAAGCCGCTCGTCAAGATTGAGAATCAAAAACTGGAGGATGTAATCGGAGGGTGGCCTTCTGGAGAAATCGGTTTGCGTATAGGTGACTATATGTTCCGTCCACACCAGCGTTGGAGCATAGAACCGGTGGCAGAAGCCGGCGGTTATCTTGGCGGCCCTTATTTCAAGATTGTGATTGCAGGAACAAACCGTGCCTTGGCAGCAACATCTGAGAAGGAATTGACCACCGTCCCAATGTTCAGCGGTAAGGACAATGAGTTGTGGCGTATTGAACAGTTGGTTGACGGCACATTCCGCCTGCTGCCGAAACGCATTCCTGGTGAAGATGGTCTGAACACCACTTATGTGCTATACTCTGCAGGTGACAGCACTCCTACCCTTGCGAAATATGACTTCAATTCCGACAACTCAAAATGGAATTTCAGAGACCAGTAAACAATTTCTGAAGCAAGTCCACCAAAATTATCGAGGCAAGACCTCAAGCAGCATTCCCACT
>OMUD01000128.1 GCA_900314125.1 uncultured Prevotellaceae bacterium
TTTTCATTTCCACAAAATAAGCCCATAACATACGGAATCCGCAACATCGCAGTTGCGGATTCCACTTTTTCCTGACAACCCGAGACAGCAGAAAAAGGGAAAACGGAGTTATTTTCAGCGCAAGAAAAGCAGTAAATGGCAATAAATTTGGTTTTGTCGCCCGATTAACGTAAATTTGCAGGTTGAAACAGATTTTATCTGCTGCTGCGACATTTCTTAAGGAAAGCGCGATGCATGCCGGTTCCTCTTCTCAGAGAAGCACACCGGCAGGATAAAATCGAATGCGGAAAGAATGTCGGAAAACAACCATACGAATCATACAGAACTGGAACTGCTCAACAGCATCAACACACCCGACGACCTGAGGAAACTCAGTATCGAACAGTTGCCTCAGGTGTGCGACGAGCTCAGGAAGGATATAATCAAAGAACTGTCAACCAACCCGGGACACCTGGCGTCAAGCCTGGGTGTAGTGGAGTTGACCGTAGCCCTGCATTATGTGTTCAACACACCCGGTGACAGGATTGTGTGGGACGTGGGGCATCAGGCCTATGGTCATAAAATCCTCACTGGACGTCGCGAACAGTTCTGCACCAACCGGAAACTGGGCGGACTGCGCCCATTCCCTTTCCCTGAGGAAAGCGAATACGACACCTTCTGCTGCGGACATGCCAGCAATTCCATCAGCGCCGCTCTCGGAATGGCGGTGGCATCACATTTCCATGGAGAAGACCGCAAGGTGGTGGCGGTCATCGGCGATGGAGCCATGAGCGGAGGATTGGCCTTCGAAGGACTGAACAACACCTCATCCACTCCCAACAACATGCTCATCATCCTCAACGACAACAACATGTCGATAGACAAGAGCGTGGGTGGAATGAGACAATACCTGCTCAATCTCACCACCAACTCCACCTACAACAACATCCGATACAAGATATCCAAGCGACTCACCAAATGGGGATGGCTCAGCGACAAGCGCAAACGTGGCATCCTTAGATTCAACAACAGCCTGAAGTCGTTCATCAGCCGTCAGCAGAACATGTTCGAGGGACTGGACCTTCGCTATTTCGGTCCCATCAACGGGCACGACGTGAAGGAGTTGGTGAGAATCCTGCGCACCATCAAGGACATGCAAGGACCGAAAATGCTGCATATCCACACCGTCAAAGGCAAAGGATATGAGCCTGCTGAGAAGGACGCCACCGTGTGGCACGCACCGGGACGTTTTGACGAAGACACCGGCGAACGACTCGACACCGCCCCCCACAGCCCTTGCCCACCGAAATTTCAGGATGTGTTCGGACATACGCTGCTTGAGCTGGCCAGAAAGAACGACAAGATTGTGGGCGTCACACCGGCCATGCCGACGGGATGCTCCATGAACATCATGGCGGAGGAAATGCCAAACCGGGTGTTCGACGTGGGAATTGCAGAAGGACATGCCGTTACCTTCTCTGGAGGAATGGCGAAGGACGGACTGCTTCCGTTCTGCAACATATACTCCTCTTTCATGCAGAGGGCATACGACAACATTATCCACGACGCCGCCATCATGAAACTCAATCTCGTACTCTGCCTCGACAGAGCCGGACTCGTAGGAGAAGATGGGGCCACACACCATGGCGCTTTCGACATGGCGTTCCTCAGGCCTATTCCGAACATCACCATCGCATCGCCTTACGACGAGCATGAACTGCGACGGATGATGTACACGGCACAGCTGCCTGGCAAAGGCACCTTTGTCATCCGTTATCCTCGCGGAAGAGGTTCAAGAGTTGATTGGCAATGCCCACTCGAGGAAATACCTGTTGGCAAAGGACGGAAGATGAAGGACGGTAAGGACCTCGCCATCCTCACCATCGGTCCCATTGCCAAAGAAACGGAGAAAGCCATCCAGAAAGCAGAGGAAGAAAATGGACTGTCGATCGCACACTTCGACATGCGGTTTCTCAAACCCATCGACACCGACATCCTCCACGAAGTGGGGAAGCGGTTCAAGCACGCCATCACCGTGGAGGACGGCGTTATCAACGGAGGACTGGGAAGCACGGTCATCGAGTTTATGAACGACCATGAATACCCCACAATGATCTCGCGTATCGGCATTCCCGACGAGTTTGTGGAACACGGAAAAGTGGCACAACTGAGAAAAATCACAGGGATGGATGCCGACAGCATATACCACACCATATTAACTATCTGCCGCTCATGAAGACAATCATTGCAGGCGCCGGAGCCGTAGGAACACACTTGGCAAGGATGCTCTCCGTGGAGAACATCAATGTTATCCTCATCGATGGTGATGAGGAGCGTCTGAGCAAGGTGAACAACGACCTCGACATCATGACTCTCGCCGTGGAGCCCACCTCCATCGAGGGAATGAAGAATGCAGGCATCGACAATGCCGACCTTTTCATCGCCGTCACGCCCGACGAGAGCGAGAACATCGCTTGTGCCATGATGGCAAGACAGCTCGGAGCAAAACGGACGGTGGCGAGAATCGATAACTACGAGTACATGAAGCCTGAAAACCGGAAGATTTTCGAGACCATGGGCATCTCATCACTCATCTATCCTGAACTGCTGGCCTCACGCGAGATTGCCGACTCCTGCAAGTTCTCCTGGGTGAGGCAACTTTGGGAATTCGGCGACAACGGAGAACTCGTGCTCCTGAGTGTCAAAATGCACGACGACCATCCTATCTACGACAAGGAAATCAGCAACGCCAGCAACGTGCTCGTGGACCATACGCTCAAGGAGATTGGTATGAAACACGGACATAAGTTCCACGTAGTGGCTATCAAGCGGAACGGAGAGACCGTACACCCTTATGGCGACGAGAAAATTCTACCTCGCGACCTCGTCTTCTTCATGACCACTCGTGATAACGTCCCTGAAATCGCGCGTCTCTCTGGCAAAGAAGGGTACCCGAATGTGAAGAACACCCTTATCATCGGAGGTGGGAAACTCTCCGTCAGAGCCGATTGGGCACTTCCTGCCGGCATGGACATCCGGATTGTGGAACCCAGTCTGGCAAGGTGCGAAAAACTGGGAAGCCTGCTGAAAAACAACACCATGGTCATCAATGGAGAGGGGCACGACATGGAACTTCTCATCGATGAGGGCATCGACAAGCTCGACGCCTTCATCGCACTCACCGAAAACGACGAGGAAAACATCCTTGCCTGCGTGGCGGCACGGCGCAGAGGTGTGAGGAAAACCATAGCACAGGTGGAAAACCTAGACTATATGGACATGGCGGAATCGCTCGATGTTGGAACGGTGATCAACAAGAAGATGATTGCCGCCAGCCACATCTATCAGATGTTGCTCAAGTCGAGTGTGGACAACGTGAAGATGCTCACCGTGGCTGAAGCTGACGTGGCAGAGTTCGTCGTGAAGGAGGGGTCGAAAGTCACCCGTGACAAGGTGATGAACCTCGGTCTTCCAAGAGGAGTCAACATAGGTGGAGTGTTCCGCCACGGAAAAGGAATGCTCGTCTCCGGACAAACCGTCCTGCAAGCAGGCGACAAGGCCGTCGTCTTCTGCATTGCCGGTACCCTGAAGCGGCTCGACAAATTCTTCAATTAAGTATTTCGCTCATTCAGTTCCACTTCCGCATAACAAAAAATCGTACGCCTAAAGCCTATAATCTGTAATCATGACCAACTGGAAACTCATCATACGTGTGATCGGAATCCTCCTCTTCATTGAGGCAGGTCTGATGCTGTTGTCTTTCTTTGTGGGCATGTATTATCAGGAAGATGCCATGTACGCCTTTCTGTGGCCGGCACTCATAGCCACAGCCATTGGAGCCGTGAACCAAATAGTAGGGTGGAACTCTGGCCAAAATATGGGCCGACGCGACGGTTATTTCATCGTCACCATCATCTGGGTGCTCTTCTCCGCCATCGGAATGTTGCCGTTCCTCTTCAGCGGGGCGGTCCCCGACGTGGCGAGCGCCTTCTTTGAGACGATATCGGGGTTCACCTCCACGGGAGCCACCATCATCGACGACTGCGACGCTCTTCCTCACTGCATCCTCTTCTGGCGGAGCATGTCGCAATGGATTGGCGGTATCGGAATCATCTTCTTCACCGTGGCCATCCTGCCTGCATTCGGAGTTGGTGAGGTGAAACTCTTTGCGGCTGAGACCACTGGACCTATGTACAACAAGGTACACCCTCGAATCAGCATGACTGCCAAATGGATTGGAACGGTCTATGTGCTTATCACAGCCCTGTGTATGCTGTCGCTCATTCTTTGTGGTATGGGTCTGTTCGATGCGGTCAACTATTCAATGACCATCACGGGAACAGGAGGCTATGGAACCCACAGCGACTTGCTCCACGATGTGCTCAACTCACCTGTCACTGAATACGTGATGACGCTCTTCATGATTGTGTCAGGCGTGAACTACACCCTCATCTACTACACCATCCTCAGAGGGCACGTCAGACGTTTCTTCAAGGATTCGGAGCTCAGATGCTTCATTTTTATTTTCGGTGGAGCCACTCTCGCGTGCACACTTGGACTATTGAACCAGAAGATGGTCGATACCGACATCAGTTCTGTATCCGACTTTTTCGCAGTTTTGGAACTATCTTTCCGGGAGGCATTCTTCACCGTGGTTTCACTTCAAACCACCACCGGATTGGCCACATGCGACTACACCATCTGGCCTAATGCCCTCATGCCGCTGCTCCTTTTCATCATGTTTGCAGGGGCTTGCTCAGGCAGTACCAGTGGTGGATTCAAGTGCATACGTTGGTCTCTTATCTACCGAATCACTCGAAACGAGTTCCGGCACATTCTGCATCCAAGAGCTGTGCTGCCAGTGAAATATAACGGACAGGTTATCAACAGCCAGGTTATCCGCACCCTTTTCGGATTCGTATTTCTCTTTGCTGGATGCTTGCTTATTGGGGCATTTGTGCTCGCTTTTTTTGGTGTGGATCCCAATCAGCAACTCAACAACTTCGACTTCTACGACGCGCTGGGCATATCCATGTCCTCACTCTCCAATGTCGGACCAGGTATGGGCTATTATGGACCGGTCCACTCGTGGGCTATCCTCACCCCTATAGCGAAATTCACTTGCTCCTTCCTCATGCTCGTAGGACGTTTGGAAATTTTCCCTGTGCTCATTCTCTTCTCCCATAGTTTCTGGAAGAAAGCATAATAAGCTAAAAAAAATTCATTGTCCCTTCATACACTTTAGCCTGAATCAGCCTAAAAACAAACGTAGGCAAAAGAGCCTGTTGATAATTTGCTTAAATGGAAAATAATATGTAATTTTGCTTTCACATCAAAGGGTGGTTCTAAGAATTAGGTCGGATTGATTTTTGAATTGATGCGGATGGATTTTTGTCAGTGTTTAAAGTCGCATAGCGAGCTATGTAACTGCAAACAATGGC
>OMUD01000130.1 GCA_900314125.1 uncultured Prevotellaceae bacterium
AGACTTTGGACCTTAGATGACCATCCACATCTTTAAATAATAATATTCATTCGAAGTAATTATCAAGAAAATGACTAAAAAATATTATATAATCCCTATATGCGAGGCAACACCTATTGGTGTTGCCGCAGCCCTTTTCAACGGCACCGTCCCTGGTCCTGAATCTGGGGGTGATGACAACGGTGAAGGCACAAGTGATGTCAAACGCCGTGAAACGGCCGAGAACGTAATGATTCAACCGGACCACGAATCCGGTGAATGGAACAGGGGGCTCTGGTGAGCCCCTTTTTTTGCGACCCCCACATCCGAATGGCCCCTAAAGTCTAAGATCTAAAGTCTAATGTCTAAGGTCTCATCCGGATGACCTTCTAACTTCTAACGTCTATAGTCTAAAATCTGAAATCTTGATTGTGTGCCCACACAATTCTTGATAAATATCAAGAAAAATGTAATAAATTGTATTTTTTACACTAATTGTTTTTGCAGATATCTAAAATGCCCGTAACTTTGCATCGGAAAAAGGAAAGAACTGCATATTTAAGGCAGTGATCATTCAAGAGAGATGAATAAGTATTAGGTGAATTTGGTAACATTAGAGGTATAGAAGATTGAAATAGGTTAAAGTACGAAGAAGAGAGAGTAATAGGTATTAAGGAAAGGTAAAAGATTAAAGGTGTTAGTAATAAGGCAATAAGGGCATGTGAATGTCCATCAAATATTTAAGGTTAATAAAAGGTATTGGTTAAAAAGAATCAATAAGTGTTAGTTAGGTTAAAGATATTATCAATTAGGAATCAATAAGTGTTAGTTCATAATTTTAAGGTTAATAAAAAGTTTGGTTATTAGGATTCAATAAGTGTTAGTTAGTTAGGTAAGATTCGAAAAGATTGTTAGGGTGAATATGATGATGGGCTAAAGCCCGATGAGCAGGGTGAAGGATCATGAATCCATGACCACCTGCTCACCTAATTTAAAAGATGAAAAAGTAGATGCCTCATTTCGAGGCTCTACTCTCCCAGGAGGGAGTTCTTAATTGAATTAGTGGTTTATAAGGAAATAAAACAAACTCAATTACAGGATAAAGTTTCAGGATTTAAGCGGTGCTTCTGGCATCGCTTTTTTTGTGGCTTTGCCCGAGCGTGATGTCAGGCGCCATCACCGGCAACCAGGCAGTGGGGAAAAGTTGATTTGTAACTCTGCAACGAGTCCCATCATTTTTTTTCAATCTTCGTTCATTCTGATTTTGTTTATTGGTTTTTTATTCGTACTTTTGCTGAATATTTCAACGGAAAAGATAATATATAGGAATTGATTATGAATATCGCAGTTGTTGGTACAGGAACCGTGGGGCTGGTCAGTGCCACGTGTTTCGCTGAGTTGGGCGTGAAAGTCACTTGCGTGGGCTCCGACCCAAAGGTGATTGAGAACCTGAACAATGGAATCATACATGTGTATGAACCGGGTCTGGAAGAGAAGCTGAACCGGAATCATCGTGACGGCAACCTGAAATTCACCACCGATGTGAAAAGCCTGATTGACGTGGTGGATCTCATTGTCTGTGCCGCTCCAACCCCTGCCACGCCGGATGGAAACATCGAACTAAAGAAGGTGGCGGAGTTGGCAAGGATCATCGGGCAGTCGGTCACAAAGTATTTTGCTGTGGCCATCGCATCAACAGTGCCTATCGGAACTGCACGCCAGCTGAAGGCTGCACTCAATATTGAATTGGAAAAGCGTGGCGCCAACATCCACTACGACATCATCACCCTGCCTTCATTCATGAGAGAGGGTACGGCTGTGAGAGACTTCCTTAAGCCTGACCGTATTGTGGCAGGAGTGGGAAGCGACAAGGCCGAGGAACTGGTGCGTCAGCTCTATCAACCCCTCACCGACAAAGGATTCCCGCTCATCCTCACCGACCAGACTTCGGCTGAGATGATTAAATATGCCTCCAACGCCATGCTGGCCAACCGCATCTCGTTCATGAACGACATCGCCAACCTCAGTGAGCTGGTGGGTGCCGACATCGACATGGTGCGCAAAGGAATAGGTGCTGACCCGCGCATAGGCGACAGTTACCTCTATTCCGGATGCGGATACGGTGGTTCCAGCCTGCCGAAAGACGTGAAGGCTCTTATCCGCACCGCTGAGAAGGCTGGCTACAGCATGAAGGTAATCAAGGCGGTGGACGAGGTGAACGATTCGCAGCAGAAGGTGGTGTACAAGAAACTGCTCAAACACTATAACGGCAACGTGAAAGGGAAGAATGTGGCCATCTGGGGACTTGCGTTTAAGCCGGAAACCACAGATATCCGCCGCTCTACTGCGCTCGTCACCATCGAGCTCCTGCTCGCAGCAGGTTGTGAGGTCAGTGTCTATGACCCTGTGGCCATAGACGAGGCCAAGAAGCTGTTCGGCGACAAAGTGACCTACGCCAACGACATGTACGACGCTGTGCTCGATGCCGACGCACTCCTGCTCGTGACCGAGTGGAAGCAGTTCTCCCAGCCGAGCTGGGGTGTTGTGGCACGCTCTATGCGCACGAAGGTGGTGATTGACGGCCGCAATCTCTACAATGTGGCAGATATGAAGAAATACGGTTTTGAATACCACCGCATTGGAAAGAACTGACCTTAGACTTTAGATCTTAGACTTTAGATTTTAGACCTTAGACTTTAGACTTTAGACTTTAGACTTTAGACTTTAGACTTTAGACTTTAGACTTTAGACTTTAGACTTTAGACTTTAGACTTTAGGTTTTCCCTATATATATGAAAGGTTTGTCCCGTTGCACAACGTTAAGGTACGTTGTGTAACGGGACAAAATTTTTCCCCAATGACCCCTAAAGTCTAAAGTCTAAC
>OMUD01000133.1 GCA_900314125.1 uncultured Prevotellaceae bacterium
GGGCAAATTCCTTTAATCAGGTAATTTGCCGTCTTCATCTGGTACCCCTCTGGCAAATCCACACTGGGGATCAGTATGTCGGTAAGGCAATAGGTGTTGTGGCACCGCTCGCAGAAGAAGTGAACATGGGCATCTTCATCTGTCGTGTGACTATGGCTCAGGCACAACTCATAGACGATGGCGTTACTTCCATTTTCTATGGCATGAATGAGATTCTTCTCTTTGAAGAGGGTCAGCACCCTGAATATACTCGATTTGTCAAGTGTGACCAATTGGTCTTCAAGTTCTGCCAGGGAGAGCGGGTGGGAAGCATCGTGCAATGCCCTCATCACCGATATCCGGTTGGCGGTTGGGCGGATGCTGTGGGTGGTCATCATCCGCTCATATTCTTTTATCCATTCTGAATCCATGTGTTTGCTGTGGTAAGGTGAAAGAAAATAGTTTTTTGTGCGTTTTGCTCTTTTCTGCAAAATTAGTGATTTTTTTCAGAAGAAAAGTATCGTGATGCATATTTGCAACCGAGTTGCAAAAGCAAATGCGTAAATTTGCAGAAAATTAAAGATTATGATCAACTTTTTAACTGATTATTGGGATGCGCTGCTGATGATGACGGCAGAAATGGCTCCTTTCCTTATTTTGGGTTTCTTCTTTGCCGGACTGCTGAGGGCTTTCGTGCCTGCAAAAATGCTGAAACGGCATCTCGCACCGCGAAACATGAAGAGTGTCATCAAAGCTGCTGCCATCGGAGTCCCCCTCCCTTTGTGCTCATGCGGAGTAATACCCACGAGTGTGGGGTTGCGACGCGAGGGGGCATCACATGGAGCTTGCACAAGCTTCCTTATTGCCACACCGCAGACTGGAGTGGACTCCATCACTGCCACTTATTCCATGATGGGACTCCCGTTTGCCATTATCCGCCCTGTGGCTGCTCTGTTCACTGCCATGTTTGGTGGATGGATGGTCAATCGCTTTGCGCGTGAGGATGAGCAACATTCTGCCCAGGCGGTCCTGAGTGGCGAGCACGATCACTGCCATTGTGGGCATCACCATGAGCATGAGGAGGAATCCTGCTCCTGCCATCACGAACATGAGGGCGAATCCTGCGCTTGTCATCACGAACAACCAGAGAATCAGCCGTTGATCACCCGTTTTATAAACGCCATGCGCTATGCCTTTGTGGAGATGCTCCAGGATGTGGGTAAATGGCTTGTCGTTGGACTGCTCATTGCGGCACTCATCACCGTGGCGGTGCCGAACGAGTGGCTTGCGGCTGTGCATGAGTATAAACTGCTGAATATGCTCATCGTGCTCGCCATCGCCATACCGATGTATGTGTGTGCCACGGGAAGTATTCCCATTGCGGTCTCGCTCATGGCTAAAGGGCTTACACCGGGAGCCGCGTTGGTGTTTCTTATGGCAGGGCCAGCCGTGAACAGTGCGTCAATGCTTGTCGTTGGAAAGGTGTTCGGAAAACGCACGCTCAGTCTCTACATCCTCTCTGTGGTCGTGGGAGCCATCGTCTTCGGACTGGGAATCGACTACCTCTTCCCTGAATCCTATTTCACGGTCAGCGGAATCGCAACGGCTGGAGCCCATTGTGCTCATTGCCTCGGTGCATGGGACTGGTTCTGGATGGCGTTGCTCACTCTGCTTCTTGCCAATGCTTTCGTCCGTATGTTTTGGCATCCGCATCACGGCGGGAATGTGCATCACGAGGCGCAATGCTCTGACAGTCATGGCGCAGAAACAGCTGCGGAAGCATCTATCGAGCGTGATTATAAGGTCGATGGCATGAGCTGCAATCATTGCAAGGCCAGTGTGGAGAAGGCTATTGCGGCTGTGGAAGGCGTGGAATATGTTGAGGTCAGCCTCACACGGGGTATTGCCCATGTTCAAGGAAGCCACGACCCCGAAGCAATCATCAAAGCGGTGTCAGACATCGGTTTCAAAGCGAATGTGTTGTGAGAGAATAAAAAATCCCTGTCCTGCATATCAAAAGGCAAGACAGGGACTTTTTTTCCTGAAGTTTGATGGCAAATCTGTGGATAAGGGATACGGCTTACATTTTCAGTCTCACTCCCTGACTTCTCAACCAGTTCATGTAAGCGGCCACAACGGTCATGCCCACCGACTGGATGGTCTCACTCATGTTTTCCATCAGCTTCGCCTGTTTGGTGTAAGAGGGAATATCTCCAAGTTTGATGCCGAAATCCATGTCGTCCATGGTTATCACACCGTATGCTTCGTTGATATACAGAGCTTTCAAATTCCGGGTCATATAATCCGTGACTCCTTTGCCAATCTGCTGCTGAAGTGCCGACAGTGAGGATTCTATTCCCCTGCTTAAATTGCTGCTTACATAGAACTTGTCAAACTTCTCACGGTATTCCGAAGGGATATTGTCCTCCACCTTCAGGTCCTGAAGGTTATCGACCGAGAAATTCGGCTGGCCTGCCATCTGCCCTGTCAGCATGCCGAATGTGTAGAACGTTTCCAATGATTTGTCGTTCAGCTCTTTGAGGTGCTGCTGATATACCTGACCTTCGGGTGTTTGGAAAGTGTTGGTCAGAATGGTGAGGTCATCTATGGTGATGTCGTTGGATTGATACAAGGTGGATAGCACTTCGACCATGTCGTCCATCATCTGTTCAGATTGGTAGCGCTCGATGAGGCGTTTCGACTTCACCTCGTCGTAATCCGTCATCAGGTTTCGGTTCAGTTGCCCATAAATGTTTGCGAAGTTTTCTCCTTTCCAACTGGCTGTGGTGGCTGGAGTCGCGTCTAAATATCCTTTCAAGGCTTTCTTGTAGGCTTCTTTCTCCTGGCCTGCTGCACTCATGGCGACTGCCAGGAGCAGCATCATACTGATAATTCTTCTTCTCATCTCTTTGGGATTGATAGGTTTTGTTTGTGTTGTATTATGTTTTTTCTATATATTGTCTTTCAGAAAACATGGAGTTTTTATTTCCATTTACACTGAACTTTACACCGAACAATTTTTTTCATATTACATTCTTTTCGGTATAGGCTTTGAACAAGGCTTCTAGTTCTTGGGCGGCCTTGTCGTTGGTGGTCGTGATAATTGTGTCCCGTTGCTTGGGGTTGTACCATTTCAGGGTGAAGGTGTATTCATCTGAGGTGCTCACGTTGTAGCCTCCCACCTCATAGCTGTAGGTGCGGGTGGTGGAGGTGGTGGGAGTGGTCATGGCGCCTATGATCGCGCCGGTGTTGCCGAACATTGCCTTGCCCAGTCCAGCGCGGAACCCCAACGAACCTGGATTCACACGGCTTTCTGTCACTTGCTTCACGACCGTGCGCTTGGGCACATATTCGGTGCTCCCACGACGCAACCGCATCTTGTAGGATTTCAAATCGCGCAAAGAAAAGGCTTCCTCGAATGATGGAAAACCCAAGACCAGGGTTTCAGTATTGCGGTTGACGAGAATGCCTTTTCTGTTGTCGAGAATTTCTGTGTCAAGCCCATATTTCTTCATCGCGTCGAACTTGCGGCTCCCTTCGGGCTGGTACAAGGGAAATTTGTAGAATAATCCCACCAGCAGGAAGGAGAAACCGAAAATTACGACCATGGTGTGGAAAAAGAAACCGGCTGAGTCGTAGGACGATAAACCGAACGATTCCAATGATTTATAGGATAGGAACAAAGCGAGAAATGGATAGAGGTTGAACAAGCCCGTCAATATGCACAGAATCCGCTGAGTCTGACTGAACTTTTTCTCTTTTTGGGCATATTCCGGAACGTCGTCGATGGTGATGGGGACCTTCTTGTTGCGGTTTCCATATTTCAGAGAGATGAAATACACGCAATACAGTTCCATTCCGTAAAAAGCGGCCCACCACCAAATGACCCAATGCAGCACTCCAATGATGGTCAGGATAAAGGCGGCTAATGCGCATAAGAAAGCAAAAAAATGCCAAAAAAGTATCCATTTGCTTGCCCCGTAATAATATATCGGTTTTGTCTGTCCGCTTTCCATAGCTTTCTGCTTTTTATAATGTGACAAATGATCCCCTTAAGAATCTTAGAACGTGTTGCAAATATCGGTAAAAA
>OMUD01000116.1 GCA_900314125.1 uncultured Prevotellaceae bacterium
ATGATTAAGTGTACGTCTTTCTGACGCAATTCGTTGATGATGTCGCCGATGGATTTCTCACTCTCGTCATATACGTCGATGGAAATCTTGGCTCCGCTGGCGGTCAAGTCGTCAACGGCAAGCAATAATCCTTCGTAGAAGTCAATCATCTTGATGGCTTCCTGGGATTTTTTTTGCTGTGCCAGCTCAAACGGAAGGACGAGGGCGATGTTGATGTTTGGCAATTTCATCTTCTCCAACTCTGCCAACCTCCGGCGTTCAGCCTCCTCAGCCTGACGGCGAGCCTCTTCTGCCTCCTGACGACGGATTTCGGCTATCTCGGCTTCGGTGTATGGAATACAGATGTCAACACGCTTCTTGATCTTCTCTTTCTTCAGGTCGGGGTTGCAGGCCAGCAAGGCAGAACGCGTCACACCAAACTTGGCGCATACATCGGTGATGGTGGTCTTCTTCTCCGTGATGTAGGTCAGCTTGCATTTTGGAATAGGCTTGTGGGCTGGAGTTGGAGCACTCACCTGCTCCTGGCGCACAGGCTGAGCCGTTGGAACCACCACTTTCGTGGCGGGAACCGTGTTGGCCACAGGTTTGGAAGGGGCGGCGGCCGGAGCTGCGGCTGCTGCGGCTTTGCCACTTCCTGGAATCTGAATGACCTGACCGGCACGGATGGTTTCCGACTGCAGGTTGTTCGCCTGCTTGATGGCATCCACACTCACATTGTATTTCTTGCCAAGGGAATACAAGGTCTCGCCGGCTTTCACCTCATGCTTGATGTGCTGGGCGAACGAAATCTGACACGTGATTAAAAAAGCTAAGAAGAAACAAGTTCTTTTAAGTGTTTTTAGTGACATGACTGTTGGTTTTTAGATTTCTATGAAGACGGAATTCATGATATCCCGTTCCTGTTTTCTATGTGTTATATCATGCAAAGTTAATAAATTCCTCTAATTATCCCAAAAGTTTCGTAAATTGTTTTTGTGGATTGGGATTATTCATAATAAATGGGGATGTTTTATCGTTTTTTTTGTAAATTTGCAAAATAATAAAATGTGGGCTTAGAACAACCGGAAATGACCATAGTCGGATGATACTTTGCCACTGTGAGGCGGGTTGTTTTTGCCCTTTAATAAAATGCTTATGAAACGGTTAGGCTTTTTCCAACTTTTCACGTTTGTTTTTTTTGCTTTTGTGGGAACCACGATGAAGGCGCAGACTGCGGCGCCTACGGTCTCTTTTTATGACCGTGAGAATGCGGCTTTTGTGGAAATGGCTGAGGGTGATAAAAAATCCACTCAGGCACCTTGCGACATCACATGCAAGGCTAACCTCGACTACGATATGGCGTATTATGACCAGGTCATCTGTGAGTGGAAAATATATAAGGAAAATGAGGGTATTGAGAAGCCTATTGTCGATCGTTTCGAGGAGGAGATGACCTACACGCTCAAGGATTCCGGAGGTTACGGAATCAACCTCAGCGTAGCATTTATCAACACGGCTGAGAAAGACACCGTACTCTATGAACCGGAAAAAGACTTCTCTGTGGTGATCAGTGAGTCGAAACTCACTTGCACCGACGGTCTTTCACCGAATGGTGACGATAAAAATGAAAAATTGAAAATTGAATGCCAGTCACTCGTGAAAGTGGAAGGATATATCCTCAACAGATGGGGAAAGAAACTCCATACGTTCACCATCGACAACATCGCCGAGGGATGGGACGGGATATACAATGGAAAATATGTGCCGGATGGGGGGTATCTCCTTTATATCGATGCCATCGGAAGCGATGGTCTGCACTACAAAATCAAGAAAGTGATCAACGTGCTGAAAGGATATAATGATAATGCAGAACAATCTTCGCCAGGCATTTAAGTTGGCATTTTCTTAAAGCGGAAGCATTAAAGATATTCGGAATCACCCATATAAGAGACATGGATAACATCAACAATGGGCATAACGGCGGAATGCAGGAGGATAACGTCATCAAGGTCGTAGGGGCAAGGGTGCACAACCTCAAAAACATCGATGTCACCATTCCGCGCGACCAACTCACCGTCATTACCGGACTCAGTGGCTCGGGAAAGTCGAGCCTCGCCTTCGACACCATCTATGCCGAAGGGCAGAGAAGGTATATTGAGACCTTCTCCGCCTACGCACGGAATTTCATCGGAGGACTCGAACGGCCGGATGTGGATGAAATCCAAGGACTCAGCCCCGTCATCAGCATCGAGCAGAAAACGGTGAACCGCAACCCGAGATCCACGGTCGGCACGACTACGGAAATCTATGACTTCTTCCGACTCCTCTTCGCAAGGGCTGCAACCGCTTACAGCTATGTCACTGGAGAGAAGATGGTGAAATACACCGATGAGCAAATCCTCCAACTTCTGCTCAAGGACTATGCCGGACAGCCGGTCTATATCCTGGCTCCTGTGGTGAGGGCGAGAAAAGGCCACTACCGGGAACTCTTCGACACACTGAGGAAAAAAGGATTTCTCAATGTCAGGGTGGACGGAGAGAATCTTCCGATTACGGCTGGTATGAAGGTTGACCGCTATAAGAACCACAATATCGAAGTGGTGGTGGACAAGCTGGTGCCTGATGCCAAGGACACCGAACGCCTCATGAGGAGTATCGCCAAGGCCATGGATGTGGGCGGAGGACTGGTCATGATTATGAAGCGTGACGGACAGGAAATCAAATATTATAGCAGGAAACTCATGTGTCCTACATCGGGAATCAGTTATTCCGACCCAGCGCCAAACAACTTTTCGTTCAATTCGCCCGAAGGATGGTGTCCAAGATGCAAGGGACTTGGAGTGGTGGGCGTGATTGACCAAGATAAAATCATTCCTGACCCAAAACTTTCTGTCAGTCAGGGCGCTCTGGCACCACTTGGGAAATTCAACAAGGCACTCATCTTCTGGCAAATCGAGGCGGTGCTCGAGAAGCATGGTTTTAATCTCGACACACCGGTGGAGCAGATGACTCCTGAGGCCATCAACGACATCATCTACGGAAATGATGCCAGGATATGCATCAGCAAGACAAAGACCAAGACCACGAACGATTTCTTCTGCGTGTATGAGGGGCTTTCCAAATACATCCACCAGTTGGAGGAAGCGGAAGAGTCGGCGATGGCACAACGGTGGGCTGAGTCGTTCGACACCCTCTGTACCTGTCCTGAATGTCATGGTCAGCGTCTCAGGCAGGAATCCCTCTGCTATAAGCTCAACGATACCACCATTGCTCAGGTGACCAACATGGATATATCCCAGCTTTACGAGTGGACCAATTCGCTCAGCGAAAAACTCGACTCCAGAACATGGAGGATTGCGGAGGAAATCGTGAAGGAAATCAGCAAGCGCATCAAGTTCCTGCTCGATGTGGGACTGGATTATCTCACGCTCGACCGTCCGGCGGTGTCTCTTTCCGGCGGTGAGAACCAGCGTATCAGGCTTGCCACTCAAATCGGTTCGCAGCTGGTCAATGTGCTCTATATTCTGGATGAGCCGAGCATCGGACTCCACCAACGCGACAACGAGCGGCTCATCAATTCTCTGAAGGAATTACGAGATATCGGCAACACGGTCATCGTAGTGGAACACGACCGCGACATCATGACCAAAGCCGACTATATCGTTGATATCGGACCATTGGCGGGAAGGAAAGGGGGCGAGGTGATGTTCCAGGGAACACCGCAGCAACTCCTGCAGACCGACACCATCACGGCAAAATGGCTCAGGAGGGAGGAAAAGATGAATGACGCCCACAAGCGGATGTGGAGGATGGAGTCCAACAAGAAAATCGTGCTCCATGGACTGAGGGGCAACAACCTCAAGAACATTGATGTGGAGTTCCCTCTCGAGAAATTCATCTGTGTCACAGGTGTCAGTGGATCTGGAAAATCCACCATCGTGAACGAGACCCTCCAACCTATCCTCTCTCAGCATTTCTACAGGTCGAACAAACGGCCGCTGGACTACGATAGCATCGAAGGCATGGAGTATGTGGACAAGGTGGTGTGTGTGGACCAGTCGCCTATCGGAAAGACTCCGCGCTCCAATCCAGCCACCTACACTGGTGTGTTCAACGATATCAGAAACCTCTTTGTGGAACTGCCTGAGTCGAAGATGCGTGGCTACAAGCCGGGGCGCTTCTCCTTCAATGTGAAGGGAGGACGCTGTGAGGCGTGCAGCGGAAACGGATACAAGAACATCGTCATGAACTTCCTGCCGGATATCCAGGTGAAGTGTGAGGTCTGTCACGGACAGCGCTACAACCGACCTACGCTTGAAGTGAAGTTCAAAGGCAAGTCCATTGCCGACGTGCTCGACATGACCATCAACCAGGCGGTGGAGTTTTTCGAAAACCAACCGAACATCCTCAATAAAATCAAAGTCCTGCAGATGGTGGGACTGGGGTACGTGAAGCTCGGACAGTCATCCACCACGCTCTCCGGAGGAGAGAGTCAGCGCGTGAAACTGGCTACGGAACTGGCTAAGCGCGACACGGGCAAGACGGTCTTTATTCTCGATGAACCGACCACCGGTCTCCATTTCGCCGACATCCAGGCTTTGCTCGATGTGCTCAACCGGCTGGTGGAAAAAGGTAACACAGTCATTGTCATCGAGCATAACCTCGACGTCATCGCCAATGCCGACCACATCATCGACATCGGGCCCGAAGGTGGTGTGAGAGGCGGAAAAGTGGTTGTCTGTGGCTCGCCGGAAGAGGTGGCGAAGTCGGGCAAGGGCATCACCGCCGCTTTCATCAAGGAAGAATTGGAACAGATAAAGAACCCGGAAAATTAGTCAATCATCACGATACTCCAGGGAGCAGTTGCTTATAATCATTCTAAAAAATATTATTATAT
>OMUD01000134.1 GCA_900314125.1 uncultured Prevotellaceae bacterium
GAAGATTTGTTCTTGAAGTCGAAGAAGCATAGCAGGCTATGGTTCAAGACAAAAGGACAAAGATTCCATTAAGAAGCACAAAGTGTCAAAGCCAGAGAGAACACCCAATAGGAAACAAACAACTAATTTTTAGAACAACCCTATAATGAAACGTATTTTCCTCCTTTTTGCGATGGCGGCTGCAATGAATGTGGCAGCGCAACAAACTTCGTGGACTGCTGACAACGGCAACGGAACATTCACCAACCCTCTTTTCTATGACGAGTTTTCTGACCCGGACATCATTAGGGTGGGGGATGACTATTATCTCGCTGGTACGACCATGCACACCGTTCCCGGACTCGTCATTCTCCATTCCAAGGACCTTGTAAATTGGGAGAATGTCAGCTACTGTTTCGACAGGTTCGACTTCCAGGATGACCAGTTCTGGCTCAAGAACCATAAGGAAATTTATGGTCAGGGCATTTGGGCACCATGCATACGGTATGCCAACGGACAGTTCTATATCTATTCCAACATCAACGGAAAAGGACTCCAATGCTACACAAGCAAGGATATCCATGGACCATGGACCCACCACAATATGCAGGGGAACATTTATGACCTCAGTGTTCTGTTTGATGACGATGGGAAAATATATGCCATCCATGGATATGGAGAGGTGAAGTGCACCGAGCTGAAACCTGATATGAGCGGACCGATAGAATCTACTGAAAGAGTGATTATCCCTAATGGAAGTGCTGTAGGAGAAGGGCACCACATGTACAAAATCAATGGCATGTATTACCTCATCTCAACTGACTACAGACCTAACGGGCGCACCCTCTGCTCTCGCGCAAAAAGCATCTGGGGACCATACGAAAACTGCGTCATCACCGCTGATGAGACATTTGGATACCATGCTGCTCCTCTCACTCAGGTGCAGGGAAGAATCGTTCCCGATGGAACGAAATTCGGAATCCCTGAGGTTGATAAGGATGCAACGGCGTGTACAAACATCCATCAGGGAGGTATCGTGCAGACGCAGAAAGGCGACTGGTGGGCTCTGCTCATGATGGATTTCCATTCAATTGGACGGACTGTCACCCTCGCTCCAATCACCTGGAAGGACGGATGGCCGATGCTCGGACTTGAGGGAAACCTGGGAAGGGCACCAAGAACATGGATCAAGCCGGATATCGACGTTCAGGTCACTCCTCATGCTCCTTATCAGCGCAATGAAAACTTCGACGGAGCTCAGCTTGGAAGGGTATGGCAGTGGAACCATAATCCAGAAGAAAATATGTGGAGTCTCAGCAAAGGGCGCCTGAGACTGAAAACCATGCCGGCGGAGCAACTGATGTGGGCGAGAAACTCACTCACCCAACGCGTTATAGGGCCAGAATCCAATGTCACGGTTGAGCTTTATCCTAAGAACATGAAAGACGGCGATGTGGCTGGACTCGGAAACATCAATGTGCCGTGCTCGTGGATTGGCATTGTCTGTGATGGAAAGTCACAGATTCTCAGATGCTTCGAACAGGCAATCAACGATACCATTGATGTTCAGCTTGAAAAAACAGAGAAAATATGGCTCCGGCTGGTCGGACACTACGACGACAACAGCGCACATTACGAGTATTCTCTCGACGGAAAGGAATTCAAGCAGATGGGACGCGAAATGCCACTCAGCTATCAGCTCATCTCGTTCCAAGGCTCCAGGGCTGCGCTCTTCGCTTTCAACGTGAGGGGAAACAACGGAGGGTATGCAGAGTTCGACAATTTCATTGTGGAGGAAACCAAGGCCGACAGGGCTGGTAACATTCCGTATGGGAAGACCTTCCGGATCATCAACCTCGCCACAGGCAAACCGATGCATGCGCAGCCTCATGGCCTGATGTACGATACGAGAGCCAATGACAAAAGCAAGCAGACCCAGTTCCACATTATAGATAAAGGGAATGGTAAAGTTGTCCTTCAGTGCGAGGACGGACGTTTTGTCTTTGTTTCAGGCTATGGACTTCCGGGAGATGTGCGCCTCACCAAAGACGAGGACAAAGCAGAGGTATTCCTCTGGCAGGACTATCTCAACCACGAATTTATGCTTATGTCCATGCGCACACATAAATATATAGGAAAGAGCCCAACGACGGGAAGCCCATATTCCATGGACTTCACGGGAGCTGACCCGGCAAGAAGGAACGGGGCGGTGTTCAGATGGGAGGAATAAACATTTGTTTTGGCTGTAGCATTTGAAATAATTTATTGATACTTTTGATACATCAACGGGCGGTGAGGCAACTCATCGCCCCTTTTGTTTCCCGTTTAAAAACTTTTGTATCATCGGGTAAATGCTGCTCTTTTTATTTATACTATCTTTGTAAGCGGAAAATCAACTGGTTAAAATGTATATGAAAAGTAAATTTGTTTGCGCTGCTCTTTTTGCCGCATCTTTAACGGCAAATGCGCAGAATCCGTTTGTACAGACCTGGTGCACCAGCGATCCGGCACCGATGGTCCACAATGGAAGAATGTATGTCTATACGGGACACGATGAGGATGGGGCCGATTTCTTCTGGATGCAGGAGTGGAGGGTCTATTCATCCGACGATATGGTCAACTGGACCGACCACGGCTCACCACTGGCGCTCGAGAGTTTCTCTTGGGCAGACGACAGAGCGTGGGCGTCACAGACCATTGAGAGAAACGGAAAGTTCTATTGGTATGTGTGTGCACATTCACGTATATCAAACGGTATGGCCATCGGAGTGGCGGTCTCCGACTCGCCTACAGGACCTTTCCGTGATGCCATAGGAAAACCGCTGTTCGAAAACGGATCATGGGACCACATCGACCCTACCGTGCTCATCGACGACGACGGACAGGCTTGGCTCATGTGGGGAAATCCACAGGTGTATTATCTCAAGCTCAATGAGGATATGATCTCTTATGAGGGAGAGCTCGGAAAACTTCCGATGACCGAGCAGGCGTTCGGTGGACCGATGATGAAGGAGAGGGAGAAAGGAAAAGAATATAAGGACAGCTACGTGGAGGGACCATGGCTCACCAAGCGTAATGGAACCTACCAGCTTCTCTATGCGGCTGGAGGGGTGCCGGAACATATATCCTACAGCACAGCGCCTTCTCCGCTCGGACCGTGGACTTACGCGGGAGTGGTCATGCCGCTCGGAAACACCAACTCGTTCACCAACCACTGCGGTGTGGCTGACTACAAGGGACACAGCTATTTCTTCTATCACACAGGTAAACTCCCTGGTGGAGGTGGCTTCGGAAGAAGTGTGGCGGTGGAGGAGTTCAAATACAATGAGGACGGCTCCTTCCCAACGATCCTCCCTACTGATGAGGGTGTGAAACCTGTGCAGAACTTCAATCCTTACCGCAAGGTGCAGGCGGAGACCATGGCCTTCTCAAAAGGACTGAAAACTGAGCAGAATGATGAGGTGGGTGTGTATGTGACCGACATCCACAATGGTGACTACATCAAGTTGCAGGCGGTGGAATTTGGACAGAAAGTACCGCGCACTTTCACTGCCAGAGTGGCAAGCGGACTCAGAGGTGGTAAGATTGAAATCCGACTCGACAGCATCAAAGGAAAGATGATTGGACGCCTAGATGTGCCGGCAACCGGAGGATGGGAAAAATGGAGGGACATCACTATCGACCTCACTGCCATAGCATCGGGTGTGCACGACATGTACTTCGTGTTTACAGGGAGGAAAGGGCCGAAACTCTTTAATTTCGACTGGTGGGAAATGAGAGGACTGGAGCAGGTCAACATGCCACTCTTCCAAACCAAGTTCACTGCCGACCCTTCACCGCTGGTGGTGGGAGACACCCTCTTCCTCTACACATCGCATGATGCTTCACCCGAAGACATTCCTGATCCGAACGAGAAAAATTCTGCCGGATTCTTTATGTACGATTGGCTCCTGTGGTCAACCACCGACATGGTCAACTGGACTGAGCATGGAGCAGTGGCGTCACTCAAAGATTTCAGTTGGAGAAGCCGCGACAACGGAGGATGGGCAATTCAGACCGTGGAAAGAAACGGAAAATACTACCTCTATGCACCGCTCCACGGACATGGAATCGGTGTGCTGGTCAGCGATTCACCTTATGGACCATTCAAAGACCCACTTGGCAAACCACTCGTGTGGCAGAAAGAACATTGGGACGACATCGACCCAACCGTTTTTGTAGATGATGACGGACAGGCATATATGTATTGGGGAAATCCAAACACCTACTATGCGCTTCTCAATGATGACATGATCTCACTGAAGAGCGAAATCGTGAAACTCCCATACCATATCGAGCATTATCAGGAAGGACCTTGGTTCTATAAACGGGATGGACATTATTATCTGGCTTATGCCAGCACATGTTGTCCTGAGGCGCTCGGATATGCCATGAGCGACAGCCCTACGGGACCTTGGAAAAGCAAGGGATATATCATGCGTCCAACACCGAGAGACAGGGGAAACCACCCGGGAATCGCCGACTACAAGGGACATTCTTATTGCTTCGGACAGAACTATGACCTCATGCATCTCGACACATTCCAACACCATGAGCGCAGGTCAGTTTCCCTTACCGAAATTCAATACAATCAGGATGGAACCATCAAGGAAGAGCCTTACTGGCTCGACCAGAATCCAGTGAAGCAGCTCGCGGCGCTCAATCCATTCAAGAGAGTCGAGGCGGAGACCATGGCATGGGGCTATGGACTCAAATCTGCCAAGATGGGCATCGAAAACACTGGTGTCGTGGCAGATATGCCGTTTTCAACAGGAAGAAAAAACATGTACGTGACCGATATCAACAACGGTGAGTACATCCGCCTTAGAGGCGTCGATTTTGAGCAGGGTGCGAAGAAATTCGAAATCACTGCTGCCACCGATGGAAAATGCACTGTTTCTATCCGCGTGGATGCGGTGGATGGAACAGAAATCGCAAAACTTGACATCAGCAAAACCGCATCGCTCGAAAAGTATAAGGCTTTCTCTGCTAAAGTCGGTCAGGTTACCGGCGTTCACGACCTCTACATCTGTTTCGACCAAGCCGAAGGCAACGTGCGACTTGACTGGTGGCAGTTCAAGAAATGATTAACATTGTTAAGTGGAATATTATATAGTTAAGAGTTTTAGGGATAAAAGATTGAGAAAGGGATAACAAGGATAAAGGCTGGAACAAGGTTCCAGCCTTTATCATGTTGGAGGCTTTTCAAGGTTATTCATAGTGGCGAAGTCTCACATCGATTCCTTCGGATTTCAATTGGGCAGGAATGCCCTTCACGTCTGTCTGACCGAAATGGTATGGGAAGAGCACTTTAGGCTTGATGGTCCGAGCGGCCTTTACTAATTGGTCGCATGTCATGGTGTATGGTTGGTTGCAAGGCAGAAATGCGATGTCGATGTCTTTGATGGATTCCATCTCTGGAATGTCTTCGGTGTCGCCGGCAATATAGATGCGAAGGCCATCGATGGTCAGGATATAGCCATTGTCACGGCCTTTGGGATGGAATTGCAGATGACCCTCGGTCGTGTTGTAGGCAGGGACGGCTTCCACTTCGATGTCGTCACGCAGTTGCTGACGCTCACCGTTAGCCATCACTGTTCCATAACCCAGCATGTCCCCACAGCGTTTGTTGGTCACCAACGTGGTTTGCTCTGACGACAAAACCTTGATGGCTTCCTTGTCGAAGTGGTCACCATGCTCGTGCGTCACGAACAGATAGGCGGCTTTAGGATAGCTGGAGTAGTCTGTCGTGCGGTTGCCAAGTTTCAGTACTGGATCCACCTCTATCTCCAATCCGTCATAAACAATCCGGATGCTTGCATGCAGCAAAGCGTGGAATTGAATCTCTTTACCGCTTTTCGTCAGAAAACGGTCCACTTCATGGGTGTCGGTCGTCACAGCCAATTTCTGCGACTTCCATTCCTCTATGCCACCTTTGAGATTGACGACTTTGAAGCCGGCTTCGGTCAGCATCCCGCAGGCGTTTGCAGAACGGCGGCCGCTACGGCAATACACGGCAATCGTATGCTCTTTCGACAACTCATGGGTACTCCGCTCCATGAAATCGTCACCTTTCACATCAATGTTTATTGCACCGGCAATATGGCCAGAACCATATTCATCGGCTGTACGCACATCTAATAACGTCACATCAGCCTGACGAAGCAAATCGGCAAAACCTGATACGTCCCTGCTCTCATAATTTTGTTGGCTGCATGCCGTGTTCAATCCCAGAACCGACAGCAAAAAAGTGAATAGCTTTCTCATTCGTAGCTGAATATTTGATTGGTTTGATATGCAAATATAGGCGTTTTTTCTGAATTCCTATTCATATCCATCTTTTTATCTCAAAATGATATGTGTTTTTATGGGTCTCCTTTTATAGGTGATAGAAAGAATTGTTGATGGATACGCCGAATACCATATTCATGGTATGCCCTTTACCGCTATTGAGTGATTGTTGGTATCCCTGTTTCTACCTAACTTTGCACAAAATTAAAACTATATTGATTATGGCTAAAATATTTGTGAACGGAGATGCGCAGGAGGTTGTTTTGCCTCTGAACGTCAGTCAATTAATCGCTCAAAATGACGTGGCACAGCCAGAAATGGTGGCTGTGCAGGTGAATGAGCAATTTGCCGACCACGATGAGTGGGACAATATCTTCCTGAATGAGGGTGATAAAGTGGATTTCCTTTATTTCATGGGAGGAGGTGCGGCATGATTGACTTTTCAGAAGAACAGATCAAACGCTATTCCCGGCACATCCTGTTGAAGGATGTGGGTGTGGAAGGACAGGAAAAAATCATGGGGGCGAAAGTGCTCGTGGTGGGAGCAGGAGGTCTGGGCGCACCTGTGTCGCTCTATTTGGCTGCGGCTGGAGTGGGAACAATCGGTGTGGTAGATGCAGATGTGGTGGATTTGTCAAATCTGCAACGGCAAGTGATTCACTTCACCAAGGACGTGGGGGTGAGAAAAGTGGAAAGCGCGAAGGAGAAAATTATCGCCATCAATCCTGAGGTGAAGGTGAATACGTATTATGAATTTCTTGATTCCAGCAACGCACTTGACATAATCAAGGAATATGATTTTGTCATTGATGGTACGGATAACTTTCCTGTGAAATTCTTGATCAACGATGCTTGTGTCATGGCTGGAAAACCTTTCTCGCATGGCGGAATACTCAGGTTCACAGGACAGACATTCACTCATCTTCCTGGTACTGCATGCTACAGGTGTATGTTTAAAGAACCACCGCCACCAGGGGCTGTGCCAACTTGCTCGCAAGCGGGCGTTCTTGGCGCCATTGCAGGAATGCTGGGAACTATTCAGGCGGCTGAGACGCTTAAGTATTTCACTGGAGTGGGAGAGCTGCTGACCAACAGCTTGTTGATGTTTGATGCCAAAACCATGGACTTCAGGAAGATAAAAGTCCAGCCACGCAAAAACTGTGAACTCTGTGGCGAACACCCAACGATTGACCACCTAATCGACTATGAGCAGGCGGCATGTGATTTGAAAAAGTAAAATTGGATAAGCTATGGTTGTTAATCAGAATATCATAGATGAGCTTATTGAGCAGGCAGAGAAAGAAGCTCCCAATGAGTCTTGTGGATATTTGCTCGGTAAGGACGGAGTGGTGACCGAAAACTATTGGATGGAGAATATTGATCATTCGCCTGAGCATTTCGCGTTCGCCACTAAAGACCAATTCGCTGCCATGAGGTATGCGAGGGAGAAGGGATTGACGATTCTTGCCAACTGGCACAGCCATCCGGCTTCGCCTTCCCGACCGTCGCAGGAAGACCTCCGTCTGGCTAACGACCCAACCATACGTTATGCCATCTTATCACTGCATGAAGGAATCCATCTAAATTCCTTTAAAATCATCAACCATCAGGTGGTCGATAAGGAAGTGCATCTGTAAAAAGGGGGGGAGGAGCCCCCTTTTTTCATGGCTTTAAATTTGATGAAAGATATACCTAAAACATGGTATGCCAATATGCCTGCTTGTTGGGATTGTGGTTTTTCAAAAGTCATGCTAACTTTGCACCATCAAAATAAAAAAACAACTGTAAATTATTATGAAAATGTTTGAGATGATGTGTTACATGTGTATGATGTGTTGCTGCTGTTGCTGTTGTTGTATGCGCAGCCTTGTTTCTCGTAACCGTAATTTAATTCATAATATAAATAAAATAATAGATAGGAAAAATGAAAAATTTAAAATTTACAACAGTTTTGTTTTTAGGATTACAAGTTAGTTCAACCCTTTACGCGCAGAATGAGGAACTGACGCTCGTCGTTCCTTCTTTTGCAAAACCTTTAGTGGAGAATTGGGTGAACGAATATGGAAAAACACATGAGAATATCAATTTTCAGATTGTTTCAGGGATTTCTAATAATCAGGATAACACAATCACTTTGACAAGTGAAGAACAGGCAACTGTGAGCTTTGCTGAATATCCGTTACTTCCAGTTGCTGCTGCCAGTGAGGAACTGGAGAAAGTGTTGGGAAATAAAAGACTCAATGCGAAGAAAATCAGTAATCTTTTTTTCTATGATGACGATGAGGAAGAAGATGACGGAGAGGAGGACAGAAAGCCCAGTAAGGTGGAAAAAGCTGTGAATGTATATTCTTCCGCAAGCAAGAAATCTGTGACGAATTTCTTTGCGAAACATTTTAAGCATCTTGTTTCTGATTTTAAAGGGAAGAAGATTCTTGGAGACGATGCATTCCTGATTAGGGCTGTTCTAAATGACAAGTTCGGGGTGTCTGTCAATCCCATCTTCAATATCTACAATATCGATACACGTAAAGTTCAAGACGGCCTGAAAATCCTTCCTCTCGACATCGACAAAAAGAGCTCCATAACTATAGATAATGGAAATCTGGATGATGTCCTGAATCTTTTGGAGCAGAAAAACTTTGCTGAGATACCAATCATGAAACTTGGTTTGTCCTATGACTTTAGCAATGACAAACTCAATGGGTTTGTCGCTTGGATCTTGACGGAAGGAACAAAGCACCTCCATCATTTCGGACTATTGGAACTTTCCGATAAGGAACTCCAGGCTGAGCTCCATAAAATCAAAAACAACGAGCTGGCGCAGAAATAATCCGCTGCCTGTTCATAGATTATT
>OMUD01000072.1 GCA_900314125.1 uncultured Prevotellaceae bacterium
CAATTTACACGAATTTATTTTTGAGATATTAGGGGAATCGGCATAGCCGATTTACAAATTAATGCGAATTGATTGGAGTGAGAGTTATATTTTGAAACGACGAATTAAAGCGAATTTACACGAATTTATTATATATGATGAAATATTAATATCTGGAAGAATAAATATCAGACTTCAGGTTGAGATCAGGTTTCAGATTTCGATGTTTCTTTTTTAGTGCGGTTGATGCGGTTGATGCGGTCGATGATGAGTGCGATGGATCCGTCACCCGTAACATTACAGGCAGTTCCGAAGCTGTCCATAGCCACATAAAGGGTGATCATCATGGCCTCTTGCTCCGTGTTGAAACCGAGAATGGAGCCAAGCACTCCCAACGAAGCCATAATGGCACCACCCGGCACGCCTGGAGCCGCAACCATGACCACTCCAAGCATGAGGATAAATCCCAGCATGAGCGGGAAATCGAAAGGCATGCCGTTGATCATCATGATGGCGATGGCGCAAGCTGTGATTTTCAGTGTGCTTCCAGAAAGGTGAATGGTGGCACAGAGGGGAATGACAAATCCCGCCACCTCCTCCGAAACTTTGTTTTTCAATGTCTGCTTGAGTGTGACCGGAATTGTGGCAGCCGACGAAGCGGTTCCAAGCGCAGTGAAATATGCCGGCATCATGGTGGCAAGGAGCTTGAAAGGATTTCGCTTGGTGACGGCTCCCGCCAGAAGATATTGCAAGATGAGAATCACAAACGTCATGATAAAAATGACGATAATGATTTTCAGGAATGTTGCGAGCACGACCGCAATTTGCCCTTCAGCCGCCATCTTCAAGAAGATGCCGAAAATATAGACCGGAAGGAATGGAATGATGATTTTCTCGATGGTTTTGGTCACGATATTCCTAAATTCCTTGAATCCCTGCCTCAAGACCGGCGCATCGAACGCCGCGATTCCCAGTCCAGCCATAAAGGCGAGCACCAGCGCCGTCATCACTTCCATCATCGGTGGGATAGCTATGACAAAGAACGGTGGAAACGGGTCTTCCGTTGCAGTGGCGATTTCTGCAAAATGCTGCGAGTCGATCAGAGAAGGAAAGACCGCGACAGATGTGGCATAGGAGAAAAGTCCCGACAGGACGGTAAACGAATAAGCGAAAACCACGGTAATTCCCAGCATTTTCCCCGCCCCTTTGCCGAGTTCTGCGATGGCAGGCGTGACCAGTCCGACGATGATGAGAGGAATAAGGAATTTGAGTATTTGATCAAACAGTGCGTTGAACGTAGCCATGACTCTCACACAGGCATCAGGCACACACATGCCCAACATCATGCCGAGAATGATGGCAATGACAATTCTTAACAGCAGCGGAATTTTAATCTTCATAATGATAGAAAAAAAATCAATAAATCGTTATCAGACGTCACACAATGATTGAGCCCAAATCGGCATTAGCGAAGTAAGTTCAAATTATAATGGCATCTGGCTGAATTTCTTTCGGCGCCTGAAATAGAACTGCCACAAGACAGAGAATCCCATCCGTTCTTTCGGCCTGCCAACCACAGTCCTTTGCAGATTTCGCTTCCGGTCGTCCGCCATTTCCGCTTTCATCCGCTTAAATTCCCGCTTCGCCTTGAAAACGGCCTTGAAATTCGCCCAGTCGAACTTGACGAGAAAATGGACCGCAGCCAAGAAATCGAGCCATGCCCTCATTCTCAAAACCGGCTTCAACTCGCTGTCAGGCAAGTTCTTATAGAGCATAAGCAAGTTGTTACGGAAATTCAGGAATGTCTTTCTGGGATTCCCTTGGTTGAGGGATGCACCACCGAGATGATATACCTTGCTTTGGGGCAGGCAGACAATTCTTTTGCCCGCCGCCTTTATCCTCCAGCAAAAGTCGATTTCCTCCATGTGGGCGAAAAATCTGGAGTCGAGCCCTCCAGCCTCCCAATAATCCTGGGCCCTCACCATGAGCGCTGCCCCTGTGGCCCAAAACACATCAACAGGCTGGTTGTATTGTCCCTCATCTTTCTCCACGCAGTCGAGAATACGCCCTCTACAGAAAGGATATCCATAGTTGTCGATATAACCACCAGCTGCGCCTGCATACTCAAAATAATCCGGACGTTTGAGCGCCATGATTTTCGGTTGGCAAGCCGCCACGTCCGGGTGTTGCTCCATATAGCTGAGCATCACCTCCACCCAGTTGTCGTCTTTCACCTCCACATCCGAATTGAGCAAAAGATAGTAATCCGCCTTGATTTGGGCGAGAGCCTTGTTGTAGCCCTCTGCAAACCCATAATTGCTTTCAAGAATGACAAGAGGTGTGTCGGGGAACTCCTTTTCGAGCATGGCGACCGATCCGTCGGTGGAGCCATTGTCAGCGACGATGACTTTCACCCCCTCGTTTTGGGTGTGCTCGATGACAGATGGGAGGTATTCCCTCATCATCTCCTTCCCGTTCCAATTGAGAATAACTATGGCAACTTTCATGACAAAACTCCTTTCAAGGCATCACCTTTGGTGTTGAACCCACCCAGCGACACCTGCTGTATGGTGTTATACAAATCCGGATTATTTGGAACCTCCACCCTAATGTAGTTGTCGGTGAATCCCGACATGACCCGCTTGCTTCTGGAATGTTCGAAAAGCACAGGACGGACAGTCCCTTGCGCCTTCTCATAGCATTCACGGGTCTTGCGGTCAGAGAGTTCGATGAGCCGCTGACTGCGCTCATGCTTCTCTTCCGGACTTACGACAAACGGGATGTCAAGCGCCTTGGTTCCAGGCCGTTCGCTGTAGCTGAACACATGGAGTTGGGAAACTGGGAGGCTGTCGATGAAAGCGTAAGCCTGCTCGAAAAACTCCGGCCGCTCACCCCTGCATCCCACCATGACATCCACTCCGATGAACGCATCAGGCATGAATCGTTTGACCGTAAGAATCTTATGTTGGAAAAGCGCTGTGTCGTATCGCCTGCGCATCAACTTCAGCACGTCGTCGCTACCGCTCTGAAGCGGAATATGGAAATGCGGCATGAATGCCCTTGAAGAAGCACAGAACTCGATGATTTCATCGGTGAGGAGGTTAGGTTCGATTGATGAGATCCTGTAACGTTCGATTCCCTCCACCTTGTCGAGTTCCTGAATGAGCTGTAGGAACGACTCTCCAGTGGTTCGTCCGAAATCACCGATATTGACGCCAGTGAGCACGATTTCCTTTCCCCCTTCCTCAGCCACCGCCCTGGCCTGGCTGACAACCGCCTCCACAGATCCGTTACGGCTTCTTCCCCTTGCAAAAGGGATGGTGCAATAAGTGCAGAAATAGTTGCATCCATCCTGCACCTTCAGGAAATAGCGCGTGCGGTCGCCATGAGAGCATGCAGGAAAGAAATCCTCATTTTTCTGTTGGGAATTGACCTCATAGTTACCCATAGGCAACTTGCTCTGCAATGCATCAACAATGAGGGGCAGCACCTGATTCTTATGTTCCGCTCCCACGACAATGTCAACCCCTTCAATACTGCTGATGAGCTGATGTTTGAGCTGCGCATAGCATCCCGTGACCACAACGAGTGCTCCAGGATTCATCCTTATGATTTTCTTGATGGCCTGCCTGCCCTTCCGGTCAGCCACCTCGGTGACCGTGCAGGTGTTGACGACACAAATGTCCGCCGCTTGCCCCTGCTCTGCCATGACCGCCCCATGTTCCCTGAGCTGGGATGCAATGGACGATGACTCCGCAAAATTGAGTTTGCAGCCCAGTGTGGAGAAAGCAATTTTTTTTCCTGCTAAAATGGAAAAATCCAACATCATAACCTCTGTCAAATATAAAAAGCAACTCAGTAGAGGATAAAAAAAATAACAAAATGTATCAACTTGACTTTTTTTATCCTTACTCTACATTCTTATTAAATGCAAAGTTATGAAAAAAAAGGTTATAATTTAAGTGATAATAGAATTGATTGAGAAAAAAGTTGTAACTTAGCAAAAATTTTCCAACTAAGAACAGTCCAAAAGATGAAAAAACTTTTAACCTATTTCCTGACAGGAGCCATGACGTTGGTAACGAGTGCTAGCGCCATAGCCCAAACGAGCGTGATGACCATCCATGAGAACGATGCAGTGAACTTGCGCCGTTTTGTTCCGAAAGGCAGCTACAGCGGCATCACCCGCCTGAGTGGCAACACCTACGCAGTGGTGTCGGACAGCGAGCAGCGCGACGGCTTCTTCAAGTTCAACATCATAATTGACAGTGTGACGGGTGAGATTCAGACGGTTGAGAACATTGGCTTCTACAGTTCAGAGACCACCGGCCGCGATGCAGAATGCGTGGCATACAATCCAGTGCGTAAGACTATTTACGTGGGTGGAGAGAAGAACAACAGCGTGGTGGAATATGATGTGAACGGCTTGAGCACAGGACGCCGCAGCGGCAACCTGATTCCTGGCACACGCTCTAATGAAGGTATGGAGTCCTTGTGCTTCGACACGAAGAACAACTTGCTCTGGACGATTTCGGAGGGCACGCTGACGAGTGACAACAACGGCAACCACGCCACCGCTACGAATGGTGTGGCAAACATGCTGCGCCTGTCGGCTTACGACGTGAATTTCAAGAAGGTTCGCGAATTTGCCTACAAAACCGACACCCCAGAGAACCTGAAGAAAGCGCAGCATTATGCGATGGGTGTGAGTGAGATAGCAGTGCTTGACGACGGCCGCATCCTGGTCTTGGAGCGTGAAGCCTGGGTTCCCCGCATCAAATATGGTGCCTGGGTGGTTTGCAAACTGTATTTAGTGGATCCATCCACTTCAAAAACCGTGAGCAGCTCGGTGGCATTGAACAACGAAAGCCCATTCATGCAGAAGACCTTGCTTTGGGCATGCAACACCACCATGTCGTTCAACGGACTGAACTGGGCGAACTACGAAGGAATGTGCTTAGGTCCGAAACTTCGTGACGGCAGCCAGACGGTGATTTTGATTTCCGACTCTCAGGACCGCTATCAAGGCATTCTTCAGGATTGGATCAAGACCATCGTGATTAAGTAACGATAAAAAAATAAGTTGCCTCATTTTGATATGTCCAGATTGTTTGTAATCCTTTCATCTTTTGGGCTCTTTTTGCCCGTTCTCTCAGTCATGATGCCCGCATCACTCCTTCGAAAACGAACAAAAACATCTCCAAAATATGAACAAACTGAGGCAATTTATTTTTTCATCATTACTAAGTAAACACCCATTAGTCATATTTCAGACATACAGACTTATGAAGAGCCAACTGATTGCCATCGCCTTTCTGCTTCCGTTTTCTGCTCATGCCCAGCAGAAGGAGCTGAAAGTGAGTGTGGAGAACGAGACAAAGCAGGAAAAGACCGCTGCCCCAGTGTTGATCCGGCTCTCAGAAGTGAAAGGGCTAAAGTTCGACGTTTCCAGTGCTACGGTCAAAGATGGTGAGAAAGTCATCCCTTCCCAGCTCGACGACTTGGACAACGATGGAAAAAACGATGAGTTGTGCTTCATCAGCAGTCCACTTTCATCAGGTGGTTCGCAGACCTATACAGTAAGCCTGAGCGCCTCTCCATCTTCCACGACTTTCGAACCGCGTGTGTATGCCGACATGATGCTCGACGACAAGAAGAAAAAGCATCCGTTCATCACCGCTATCGAAGCTCCCGGAAGCACAAATATCTACAACGACCTTTATCACCACGGTGCCGCCTTTGAGTCAGAGTTGACCGCCTACCGCATCTATTTCGACCACCGCCAGAACATCGATATCTACGGTAAGAAAAGCAGACAGTTAGAGTTGGCCAGAACTAATTTCTACACCACCCCCGAGCAGCAGTCGGCGGGCTATGGCAACGATGTGCTTTGGGCAGGCAACAGCATTGGGTGCGGAAGCCTGAAACTGTGGGATGGTCATGCTCCCGTGAACTGGACCGATGTGCGCAGCCGCAGCCAGCGGATTGTGGCCAATGGTCCGGTGCGCACCTTGGTTGAGGTGATTGACCGCGGCGCCCGCGTGGACTCCACATCCTCTCCAATAGACGTTCGTACGCTTTATAGTCAATATGCCGGTCACCGCGACGTTCGCGTAGATATCACGCTCAGCCGTCCAGTCACCACCCCAATACTTTGCACCGGTGTACAGAAAATCGGTTCTTCAGCAGAGGCATTCGCCCAAAACGGCGGTGTGAAGTCAGAAGGATTTGTGAAGCAAAATGGACTTGCCGCCTCTTGGGGCAGCGACTATCCAGAGATGGGCAAGAAGGAGCAGTTTCCTCCCGAGCCTGTAGGTTTGGCCATACGGGTACCAGAAACATATATTGCCAGCACCACGACCGATGACTTGAACTACCTCATCGTGCTTGGCAAACCTGGTCAGCAACAGTTGCATTATCATGTGATGTTTGGCGCCGCCAAAGAGACCGAAGGCTGTCACAACGCCACGGAGTGGTTCCGCTATGCAGAGAGTTGGGATCCAAGCGATGTGACGATACGGTATTGAACATCATATATAATGGACGGCTGGCAAACAAGCCAATAATAGAGCGGAAATCCACACATGTTTCCGCTCTTTTTTATAGACAAAAGCGAGCAGAAGCGATGTGATGGCATATATGATAATAACTTCCAGAATATTAGGTTTATAAACAATGGTTGACATCGGCATTGCCGCCACTTTATCCGCCACCCACACCATGGCCTGCGCGAGGTAATCGAGGACTTTGGTGAGGAATGACAATACAGGCTGACACCACACAAAGATCCACCAGAGCACCGCCCCCCACATGATGAGTGTGGCAATGAGTGATACCGCCAGGTTACTGATGATGGAATAGAGCGGTATTTGTCCGAAATGGTAAGCCACCACAGGGAAGGTGAACAAGGTGCAGGTGAGCGAAATTGCGATGATGTCGAGAATGACCGCCCACCGTCCAGTCTTCTGCCCAATCCAAGTGCAAAGCGGTGCTCCCATGACCGCGATACCGATGATAGAGAGGAAAGAAAGTTGGAATCCCACATTCATGATGAGCATAGGATTAGCGAGCAACATGAAAAAACCTGCGATGGCCGCCGCATTCTTCAACTGCTGTCCATGTCCGACCACAAGTGCCAACTGAAACACCGAGCACATGACAGTGGCCCTGACCAACGACGGAGGAAATCCGGCAATCGCCGCAAACGCCCAGATGAACGGAATGATGATGAGCGCCGTCAACCTCTTCCATCTCCGTTTGAACAGTGAGCGCATGAGCAGCACATCGAGTAAGGAAACTATGACCGTGAGATGAAATCCCGACAAAGCAAGCACATGACTGATTCCAGCTTGTGAGAAATGTTCTTTTGTTTCTGCAGAGATGACTGACTTGTCGCCTGTGGTCATGGCGTTGACAATAGCCAGTCCTTCTTCCGACATTCCAGCCTCCTCGTATTGCCGTCGCATCAGTTCTGCCACAGCTTTGTCTTCATCGTGCCTTGACGCACCATGACCTACAGCCGGCATGTCCGCCATCTTGTATCCCCATGCGCCTTCCGACACATAAACCGATGAGGAGATGCCATTGTAGAAAAGATAGTCAGCATAGCCGTCAAACTGCTTCTGCCTTTCTCCATCGCTATCCGTTGCGACCGTGTCCTTAGACAGATCCTGCGTTTGTTCTCCCTGATCTTTTTTCTTATTCCTTTTCCGCTCCTCCTTCTTCGCTTTCCACTCATCCATCTCCCGCTGTTTTATCTTCCTCAGATAAGGCGATGAAGGCATATCGAAATAAGAGAGTGCCCAGATGGTGTCGCCTTTCTGAATGTCGGGCATCTGGGAATCGGTTGAGTCCCTCTTAGCGACGTAAAGCATGGTTTTCGCCCCATTGAGTTCATGGAAAGTCATGGTCCACCATTTCGTCTTCTCCACCGGTGTGGTCGCGACCACCCCCACCCTCATCTTCTTCGCTCCCACAGCATCAGCCTCAACAGAAAGGAAGCGCCAGTGCATCATGGTGGCTCCGAGAAGAAAGAATGCCGTCATCGCCCCGATTCCAAAAGCCGGTGATTGGTTGGAAAGAGATGTATGACGGCGGTATATCCATGCCGTAGCTCCTACCGCCACAGCCAGGAGTATCAAAGGGATATAGATGCTGAAATGGATCCTTGAGAGCAAAAAATTTGCGCCCATCATGCCAAGCAGAGCGGCAATTGTAGGGCGCAATATAGGATAAGAGGACCACATAAGCCCGTCCTGTTACAGGTTCTTCAGATAGTTAATCCGTTCGTGAGGGTTGTCGGCACCAAACACATAGCTGCCTGCCACCAACACGTCGGTGCCAGCCTGAGCGAGCCTGACCGCCGTATCCTTGTTGACTCCTCCGTCCACCTCAATAAGCGCCTTGGAACCAGTACGCTCAATCATTTCCCTGAGTTGGCGTACTTTCTCGATGGAATGCTCAATGAACTTCTGTCCACCAAATCCAGGGTTGACCGTCATGAGCAGCACCATATCCACATCCCGGATGACATCTTCGAGCATGCACACCGGTGTGGATGGGTTAAGCGTGACTCCCGCCTTCATGCCAGCGTCGTGGATTTCCTGAATCGCCCGGTTGAGATGCACGCAAGCCTCAAAATGAACATTCATCATCATGGCTCCCAGTGCCGCCACCTGCTTGACGAATTTCTCCGGTTTCACAATCATGAGATGAACGTCGAGCGGCTTTTTGCAGATTTTCGCGACAGCTTCAAGCACAGGGAATCCGAAACTGATATTGGGCACGAACACTCCGTCCATGACATCAAGGTGGAGCCAGTCGGCATTGCTGGTGTTAATCATGTCGATGTCCTTCTCCAGATTGGCGAAGTTGGCAGCTAAAAGAGATGGTGAGACTAATTGCATGATAGGTCAGTTTTTATATTTATGGCAAATTTAGGAAATAAAGCCGACATACGGAAGCGTTTTTGGGAGAATTAATGCATTATGTCACAAAAAGAGAATGGGTAAAAAGATATTGTTTTAACAAATTGTCTATAATTTATTGAATTTGATTAAAGGGATTAAAAGAAGTTGGTTATGCCAAGTGCACAAATAGTGTTATAACCAATTAAAACCTTTGGGGAAATTTGTTCTTTTGTATATGGAGGAAACTTGCAAATTGAAACCAATCTTTCCAATATCATAGGTTTTTCCATCTGCTACAAACTTCCAGCCAATAACATCCCTGAGTATGCCATCACCTTTATATGTTATAGATGACAAATTTTCTTCGCTCAATTCTTCAATGTTCACATCTGGCTTTAATACTGGTTGATAATTTCGAATATAATTTCCAGCCCATTGTTCTTTCTGAAGTTCAAAAATAGCGAGAGGGTCGGGTATTATTTTCCCCACTTTATCATACAAGGTTCCATTTTTTGACTGAACCAGCTGGTTAGATGCATCAAACAGGAAGTATTCAGTGGGAACAATATCATAATGATTAATCCATGGACTATACCAATGAATTTTTCCTTTTTTGCAAAATCCTATATCAGAAAACTCCACTGAACGTAAATCTTTAGCCACCTTTCCCCTAATCACGTACTGAAGAGCTGCATATTGATCAATACATTCAGGTTTGAGTGCCATATTCCATTCACTCCCATCTTCCACTTTTGTACTTGGGTATAGAATGCCGTCAAAAGTTTTTATCTTGCTACCATCAGGAAGAATTTTTGGTTTGAATTTATATATAAAGTTGGCATAAAGGGCAGAAACTAAGTATTTTGAAATTCCTTCTTCTGTACTCATCATAACATCACCCAATTCTTGAAAAAAGGATTCAAAGGTTTCGCTTTTATCTTCGTCAAGCCTGAATAGAGTCCTAAGGTTGTCAGTTATAATTGTTCCTTTGGGTGGAAGAACTCGATCAAGCATCAAATTCGCATCTGGCGATATATTCCATTTAGCCATGTATATTTCCTCGCCTTCAGTAATATCCTCACTTATTTCTCTAAAGTTTGTTGTCGGGGATAGAGATCCATAGAAAACAGACTGTCCAGAGAAATTTGCTCGTTGCAAATTGGGAAAATATTTATTTGTAGATGCCAAAGGCACGTAGGAAAACGTTTGGGGTGATGACAAATCTTCCTCTTTTCCAACTTTCCGTTCCAATCTGCTTCGATATAGACTTATAGGTAAGTTGGGGAGATAGATAACATAGAATGGCAAGACTCCTTGGTCTTTCTCAAAGGTCAGGCGAAAATTCTGTTCATCCATTGACTTTGCTGCTTTAACGTATTCATCCAGTTTTGCATGATATCTTAAGAACTGCTTGGACAGTTCCGTCGTATTCATCTCTTTATACTTGTCTGTACTATTGGTTATCATACCTCAACACAAAAAAATTATATCATCTTCTGAATGAGCATCTGAGTATTCGCATAGAATGGTATATCCGTCTTGCCGAGAATCGTTGCTGGAAGCGTAGCCATTTCTGTAAGGTTATCCATTGGGACAAGTACATTCTTTGCACCGTTCTCAGAGAGCATAGATACACGGTCATTGAAATTCAAGGCGCGTTCAATAGCGCCACCGATACTGATATTACCGATGACACCAAGACCTGATTTCAGATTCCGCCCAAAAACAGATGATACAATGGCTGCAAATACGGCGCCTCCAATACCTTTGTGAACACCTAACCCTAACAGTACGGTCACTTGAACTGTTACATCAAGATGAATCAAAGAATGTTGTTGGGAGAGGATAGCCCTTTCATTCGCACGGATATAATTATATGCATTCTTTATATCCTCCTTGGCCTCTGTTGAACTACTGCCAGTCACTGTAAGTTTACCATTGCCTGGCATAGTAATTACCTCGATTTTTACGAGAGATACCTTATCACCATCACTCGTAGCAGTGTAGCAACTTCCCGGCTGAAGCGGAGCATCCTCTATCAGATTGGTGCCACGCTCCTCTGGAACAGACACGAAAAACTCTTCTTGTGTTTCTTTATCTATATAGGAGAAATTAGTGTCCCAGAACTCCATACCGCCGATACGCTTCAATTGCTCTTTCACACGACGACGCATTTCTATAGCCCAAACCAGATACTTACGCACATCCTCTTTGGTAAAGTTTCCATCTGGATGCATCAGTTTAATCAATCCAGAAACTGTCTTGCGTACAGGCTTCGTGTCGCGCTGCTTCATCTGTGCACCAAGTGTGAAATACTTGTCAATAGCATCTGTATAGGTCATCTTCCGCTGAGAATGCAGGAATTCACTGAAAAAATCTGTACTAAAGCCGAAATGATTAGTGAAATTTGAGGGTGCAAACTTCATCACCTCCCAGCCGGGGAGGAAGAAACCGATACGGTCCAAGAAGGCGGTATCGTTACATATTTTATCCGAGAATGGGGAGAATAGATGTGATGTCTGTAAGACTGTCTCGACTGGCTGATTAATATTACCATTCAGAATGATGGAGGCATTGGCAGCTTTTTCACCTGCTTTTCCTGCTCTTGAAAAACTGCCACTTTCCATATAATCTTTCATCAGAGGAACCACCTCCCTATCTTTGAACAATTCATCCGTTGACTCGTCAAAACAAATGGCATCCCATCTGCCAACTGCTCCAATCTGACCACTGGAGTTGTTAACGAACAGAGAGGCTGCTGTTCCCTGACCACCGCTGACCAGCATAGAGTATGGTGAAAGTTCTTTGAAAACGAAGGATTTTCCAGAAGAACGTGGGCCAAGTTCTGCCATATTGAAATTCGACTCTACCAGCGGAATGAAGCGTGACAGCAGCAACATTTTCATTCTATCGGTCATCCCTTCAGATTTTGGCTCATATCCTCCACTACGTAGCAGTACGTCAAGCCATTCCTCGTTGTTGAACAAATTGCGCGCTCTTGCAATCCGCTCCTCTTCAAAACTGGAGAGCTGGATAGGACGTACCTTGCTGACGACAAAAGGATATATTTTTTTTCCTATCATCTGGGTTGAGTCATAATTCATGTCTATGATTGCCCATATTCCACCCGTCATCATCTTCTCGTGTTGGCTGATAATCTCTTCGGAAATATTGGCATCGCGAATAGCCAGATTTGACAACTCTGCCCAATACTTGTCCTTAGACGGATCAAGGCGAACACTTATCTTATCAATGATTTTATAGGTTCCCTGTTCTCGTATTTTTACCTGAACAAGAGTCGCTTCGTCTGGATTCACATAGTGATCATGCAACACACGTTTCACATTCTCAATACCTTCCTGAATCTTTTCTTCGTCATCCGTGCTACACGAATTAGCAAGAAGATATTCCAGTACAAAGACAGGAACATTGGCACCGCCCTTCACAGAACGGACGA
>OMUD01000014.1 GCA_900314125.1 uncultured Prevotellaceae bacterium
TTCCAGTTGACGGCTACCGCTCCTACAGCCACCCCGTGCGGTCCACCCGCACCACCGCGAAATAGGAATTGTAAGAACGCCAAGAAAGATAATGTAAGGCATATATAGTGCTCAACAAAACCTAAAACACCGATTTCAGTTTGTTCTGAAATCGGTGTTTTTTTTATGTTTAGGGGATAGTCTGCTTATGCCTTGAGGTCGAGCTTGAGCGAGAGTTCATCGAGTTGCGACTGGTCGAGCGCTGCCGGAGCATCGAGCATGACATCGCGTCCAGAGTTGTTCTTTGGGAAGGCGATGCAGTCGCGGATGGAGTCGAGCCCTGCGAAGAGGCTTACCCAGCGGTCGAGTCCGTATGCGAGACCACCGTGAGGCGGTGCTCCATATTTGAATGCGTTCATCAGGAATCCGAACTGCTCCTGCGCTTTCTCCGGAGTGAAACCGAGGATTTCGAACATCTTCTCCTGAAGCTCAGGGTCATGGATACGGATGGAACCACCACCGACCTCGACGCCGTTGCAAACCATGTCGTAGGCATCGGCACGGACAGCTGCAGGATCGGAATCGAGGAGCGCGATGTCCTCGTCCATCGGATGCGTGAACGGATGGTGCATGGCCATGAGTCGTCCCTCTTCCTCGCTCCACTCAAACATAGGGAACTCAGTGACCCAGAGGAGAGCAAACTTGTTCTTGTCGCGGAGTCCAAGGCGCTCGCCCATCTCGAGTCGAAGTTCGCAGAGTTGCTTGCGGGTTTTCATGGCGTCGTCGCCAGAGAGGATGAGGATGAGGTCGCCCGGTTTTGCCTCCATCTTCTCTTTGAGCTGCTGGAGAACCTCCTGTCCGTAGAACTTATCAACACTGGACTTGACCGTTCCGTCGTCCTGCACACGGGCATACACAAGCCCTTTCGCTCCAATTTGCGGACGCTTGACGAAATCGGTGAGCTGGTCGAGCTGCTTGCGGGTATAGACAGCACATCCCGGAGCGCAAATACCTCCGATATAGGCTGCATTGTCGAACACAGGGAAGGCACCGGTCTTGAGGATGTCGTCGAGTTCGACAAATTCCATTCCGAAACGCATGTCAGGCTTGTCGCTTCCAAAGCGGCGCATGGCTTCCGCCCAAGGAAGGCGGAGGAACGGACCGTCGAATTCCACACCCCTGAGCACCTTGAACAGATGCTTTGCCATTCCCTCGAAGGTCTGGATGATATCCTCCTGAGTGACGAACGACATCTCACAGTCAATCTGTGTAAATTCCGGCTGACGGTCGGCTCTGAGGTCCTCATCGCGGAAACACTTGACGATTTGGAAATAGCGGTCGAATCCCGACACCATGAGGAGCTGCTTGAGAGTCTGCGGGCTCTGAGGAAGCGCATAGAACTGTCCTGGATTCATGCGTGACGGCACAACGAAGTCGCGTGCTCCCTCTGGAGTGGATCCGATAAGCATCGGTGTCTCCACCTCGAGGAATCCAAGATTGGAGAGGTAGTTGCGCACCTCGATGCACATCTTATGGCGGAGTTCCAGATTTTTTCTGACCGCATTACGACGAAGGTCGAGATAGCGGTACTTCATCCTGATGTCGTCGCCTCCATCGGTGTTGTCCTCAATAGTGAACGGTGGAATCTCGCTGGCATTGAGCACCTTGAGCTGGCTCACGATAATTTCGATGTCGCCTGTTGGGATATTCTTGTTCTTGCTGTAGCGCTCATTGACGGTGCCCACCACCTGAATGACGAACTCACGTCCGAGCTTGTTGGCCTGTGCGCAGAGTTCTGCGTCAGTATCCTCATTAAACACCAGCTGTGTGATTCCATATCGGTCGCGAAGGTCGATGAACGTCATCGCTCCCATCTTGCGGCTTCTCTGCACCCATCCCGCCAAGGTGACCTCCTTGCCGACATGCTCCATACGCAGTTCGCCACATGTGTGTGTTCTATACATATACTTTTATGTGTTTTATATTTTCAAAGTGCAAAGTTACAAATTTTATGTTGAAAACCAACAAGGGAGCGGTTGAAAAGTGAAAGCCCCATCCGAAGAGTTTCGGCATGGGGCTATTTTTGTGAGGTATTATTTGCGATAAGCCAGAAAATGGTTTTCCATCAGAACGGTAGTCCGACCGCAAAATGGAATGCGAAGTCGCGGCTGAAGTCAGGATGGAAAATCGGATAATGGTCCTTTCCGCTGTATGCCGGGTTGATGGCCTTCATACCTGCATCAAAGCGAAGGGTGAAGAAGTCGAGTGACATACGGAGTCCAATTCCATAGCTGAATGCCAGTTGCTTGAAGAACTTGTCGAACCGAAATTCCCCGTCAGGCTGGTCGGCATATCTGCGGATGGTCCAGATGTTACCGCCATCGATGAACAGCGCCCCATTGATTTTCCAGAACAGGAATGTGCGCCATTCGAGGTTGATGTCGAGTTTGATGTCGCCGCTTTGGTTGAGGAAGTTGATGCGGTTGTCCGAGCTCTTGTAGCCACCTGGTCCGAGCGAACGGACCGACCATCCCCTGACACTGTTGGCTCCGCCGGCGAAATAGCGTTTTTCGAAAGGCAGCACATCTGTGTTTCCGTAAGGCACGGCAACTCCAATGCCCACATGCATGGCGAGCGAGTTGTTGTGGTCGATGACCATGCTCTTGGAATAGTCGATATCTCCCCTCACATATTGCGCGTATGCAATACCGCAGAACGTGCGGTGTCCCTGGTCGTCGTGGTGCCCTCCGAAGATGCTGGTGTAAGCATTGAGCACATTGCCTGAAGTTTCGATATTACCACGAATGACGACCGCATTCTTTCCATAGGTTGACACGACGGACGTACCAAGTGAGTTGTAGGTGAAATTGAAACCAAGCTTGGTGATGAGGATGTTCTCATAGTTATACCTGAGGATGGAGTTCTGCCGCCCGATGGAATCGAGGTATTGCTCCTTGAACGTGGAAGATATCCAAGGCATGTTGATGTAGTTGACCTCGAGGAGGTCGAACCTGTTCTGGAATTTCCGGTCGATGCTCTGCCACCTGTATCTCCAAGCCGCCGTGAGCACCCTGCGGTTGAATTCCGGGCGGTCCTGATAGTTGTATTGTGTGACGATTTCCGACGTGGCCCTGTGGCTTGCTCCAAACCGCTTGCTGACATAAGGGAGGAGGAACCCAGGGAATCCGAGCCGGATTTCCCCACCGACTTCCTTGTAGCTGTTGCCCTCATACCCCTCAAGTCCGGTGATAGCCTCGTACGCCCCCCTAAGTTTGAGCGAGAGCGACTCCGCTCCCTTGAAGAGGTTGCGGTGCTGATAGGTGGCGGAAAGCGCGGCACCAAGGTCGCCAGCCGTGTTGGTTCCCTCCACATCGAAGCTGACCGACTGCGGTAGTGCATGGTTGATTACGATGTTGCAGTCCAGACTGTCTTTCGTGGCGTTCGGTTCGATGCGGATATTGGAATAGGCAATAGATCCAAGTCTGGTGAAGTTATTGTAAGTCATGGAAATATTGTCGTCGTTGTAGAGTTCCCCTTTTTGGAACAGCGTGTTTCCAGTGAGGACACTCGGCCTGTAGCGCAGCTTGTCCTTGTAGATGATGGCAGCGTCGTCGTGGTACACGGTATCCACATTCCCTTCTGGAGTGTTCATATCAACCAGATAGTTGATGTTGTTGATCCTGTATTTGGGATGCCGCTCAGGCATGGACCGTCCGTCCTCCTGATGGAGCGCCACATGGAGTGTGAGCTCCACCTCCTTGCTGCCGATGATGGTGTCGGCAATGAAGGACACATATTCCTTGTTGAACCGATAGTATCCGTTGTTGCGCATCATGCGTGTGATGCGTTTTCTCTCCTCGTTGAGCACGTTGATGTCGAGCGGTGCCCCATCGTGGAGGAGGCTGTTGACGGAGTCGGCATAGATAATCTGTACGATGGCGCTGTCCTCCACCTCCCTCACCGTGCTTGCAATGCGATAGCGTTCTCCCGGATCCACTTTATACTGCAGCACCGCCTTCTTTCCCTCCACGGCCATGGCGGTATCGATTTGGCAATGTAGGAATCCAGCGTTGTTGAGCACGCGTGTCATGTCGGATATCGTGGAGTTGACCTTAAGCGTGTCGAGCAAAGCCGGCGGTTCACCAATTTTCCGAAGGATTTTCGCCCCTTTCCCATTGCTTCCCGGCTTGGATGCGCAATAGATTCTCATTGGGATTTTGAGTCCGAACCACTTGGTGTTTGGATTTTGCTTGACATAATTCTGAAGATAGAGGTTCTTGGTGAGTTCGGGATTGGCCGACTGCACCTCCACCTTCTTCAGATAGAGCGCCTCGTCTGGGACATACTTATCAATGGCACATGAGAAGAATCCCATGCACAGCAGAGAGGTTATGATTATGTTGAGAAAGCGCTTCAGAATAGTCTTTAAGAATAGTTCTAAAAATGATTTTTTAGTAAATTATGTGCAAAGATACTGCAAAAATTCGTAAATTTGCCAATATGATAACGAAAAATAGAATAAAGTTCATCCGTTCGCTTGAGCAGAAGAAATATCGCAAAGTGCATGGCTGCTTTGTTGTTGAGGGTCCGAAGGTGGTGGAGGACATGCTTCCCGCCTTCGAATGCGAGTATGTGGCCTGTACCCGCGAATGGCTCGACCGCCATGTTCCTCTTCCCTCATCTTGCGAATGTGACGAGGTGAGCGAGGATGAGCTCCGCAGAATCAGTTTCATGGAGCATCCCCAGCAGGTGCTTGCCGTGTTCCGCATCCCAGAATCCCCCTTCCAGAAGCGCAGTGCTGAGATTGACCTGTGCCTTGCCCTTGACGGCGTTCAGAACCCTGGCAACTTAGGCACGATCATCAGAATAGCCGACTGGTTCGGGATAGAGCATGTGATTTGTTCCTCCGACTGTGCCGACCTCTACAATCCAAAGGTGGTTCAGGCGGCAATGGGCAGTCTGGCAAGGGTGAAAGTGCACTACATGGACCTTCCCGCCTTTCTGCGAAGCCTGGAGCCAGGAACCCCAATATACGGAACCCTGCTCGACGGTGATGACCTTTACGAGACTATGTTATCAACGCGCGGCGTGATTGTGATGGGCAACGAAGGGAATGGCCTGAGCGATGAGGTGCGCCAACTGGTGACGAGCCGCATCAAAATTCCGAGTTTCAACACCTCAGGAAGCAGTGCCGAGTCGTTGAACGTAGGCGTGGCCACCGCCGTGGTGTGTTCGGAATTCAAGCGGAGATCGGGGAGCTAAAACTTTTTCGCACAAAATTCCTTTATCCTGCGGATGTATTCTTCTTTGTGGTTGAAATAGGAAGAAGCGTGCTCCGTGTTTTCCGTGATCCAGCATTCTTTTGGCTGCGGTTTTGCCTGGTAGAGCTCATGGACCATGTCGGTGGGCACGAACTTGTCGCTGTCGCCATGAATAAAGAGCATGGGGTATTCCGACTTGCTGACCTGCTCCAACGCCGACGCCTCCGCAAAAGTCCATCCATAACGGAGTTTGCACAGAAAGCTTGAAGAATGAAGGATTGGGAAAGCCGGCAATCCGAACCTAACCTTCATCTCACCCGCAAACTCATCCCACACACTGGTATAGCCACAATCCTCCACAAATCTCACGTCCCTGACCTTGTCAGGCATTTTCTCTCCCGACATCATCATGGCTGTGGCACCTCCCATGGACACCCCATGTACGACCATGGTGTCGGATTGGAAAATCTCCATCCACCGAATCATGTCGTGTCGGTCGAGCCATCCCATTCTCGCCGCATTCCCTTCGCTGAGTCCGTGGGCATGAAAATCGGGCATGACCACATTGTAGCCAAGTTCCCGCTCATACAATCGGGCGAGGTAGAAAAAGTCGATGGCACAGTCGCGCCATCCATGCAGCACGAGAGCCGTCCGATTTCCTCCGTTTCTAACGAACCAGGCATGATGGCGTTTTCCATCGTCCATGGTGACGAAAGTGTCTCTGAGTGCCTCATTCCTCCTGAGGCTGTCCACCCACTCTTTTGTCTCCGGATAGGTGTCGAACTGACGGGCGAAACATGCCGTGGTGTCGGTCCGTTCAGGATCGGGCGCCAGCGAATAGTTGACCATATAGAAACTGCCACCCACCAGAGCCAGGATCAGCACGATGAGGACAATCAGCAGTGTCCATTTCCATTTTTTACTCATACAGCCTATAGTTGGTTTCAATAAAAAAGAACAGGCACACCCGAGAAAATTCAGATGTGCCCATTCTGCTTTTAGTATCAATTAGTTAGTGTTAGTCTTCCTTTTCGTTGAGGGCCTTGATTTTCTCCTTCACCTCCTTGAGTTCAAGTTTGAGCTTGTCGATTTTGCGGTTGATTTCATCGACGAGCGCATTGCCACCTTTCGACTTAGAAGAGAAAGAAAGGAATCCAAGGTTGTTCTCGTAGGTCTTGATTTCATTGGTGAGGATGTCGCGCTGGCGGAAGAGCTTGTCCTTGAGCCTTCCGTCGTTGTTGTCCTTCATCTCGTTTTTGAAACGGGTGATTCTCCTCTTAGAAGCCGTCTCGCTGAATGCTCCATAGAGACGGTCCATCTGCGCACGGAATGCCTTGTAGATGTTCTCCTTCTCCTTGAACGGCACGAATCCCACGTTGTTCCAATCTTCCTGCGCTTTTCTGAGCTTAGGTCTGAAATCGCCCTCTTCCTGTTCAGGGTCGATGGCGGCAAGTTCCTCAATGATGGCCTTCTTCTTGGCAAGGTTCTCTTCCTGCTCAGAATACTGTGCGGAATTTGCCTCTTTCTTCGCTGCGAAGAACGCATCGCAAGCCGCATTGAAGCGCTTCCAAATTTCGTCGCTGTATTTCTTTGGCACGGTGCCTATCTCTTTCCATTTCTTCTGGAGTGCGATGATGGCATCAGTGGTTTTTCTCCATTCGGTGCTGTCCTTGAGCGCCTCCGCCTTCTCACAGAGTTCCTGCTTGAGCTGGTAGTTGGTGTTGAGACTCTCATGCACATTCTTGATAAATTCCGACTTCTTGTTGAAGAAATTGTCGCAGGCAGCGCGGAAGCGTTCGAAAATCTTGACGTTCATCTTCTGCGGTGCGAATCCCACGGTTTTCCATTCCTGCTGGAGGGCAATGATTTCATCCGTCTTTGCGTTCCACTCTGCAAAAGTCTTGAGCGCATCAATGTCGATGGCCTCAATCTGCTCGCAGAGAGCCGTTTTCTTCTCAAGATTCTGGTTTTCCTGCTCTTTGCGGGCCTCGAAGAATTCCTGATGTTTCTTGTTGACTACGGTAGATGCCGCCTTGAATCGGTTCCAGAGGTCTTCCCTGAGGTCCTTCTCCACCGGTCCGATTTCCCTGTACTCCTGATGAAGTTGCTGCAGTTTTCTGGCAGCAATGACCACATCCTCCTCGTCGGCCAGCGCCTCCGCCTTCTCGCAGAGTGCAGTCTTGAGCTCAAGGTTCTTTTTGAAATCGTAAGCCCTGAGTTCGTTGTTGACCTTAAGCGTGTCGTAGAACCGCTCCACATAGAGCTGGTAAGTTTTCCAGAGGTCAGTGGCCTTCTCCACCGGCACGAGCTTGATTTCATTCCATTCCTGCTGGAGCGCCCTGAAGTCATTGTAAGCCCTGTTGACTTCATCTGGTTTTTCGAGGATGGCCTTGATTTTCTCTATGATTTGGAGTTTCTTGGCATAATTTGCTTCCCTCTCCTCTTTCTCAGCCTCAGCATTCTTCGCTCTCTTGGCATTGATGATGGCTATGAGCTCCTTAAGCACTTCCTCATCATTGTCAATGGTCGGAGTGAATGCGTCAGGATCACCACCCTGCTCGATATAGTTCTTATATTCCGCCTCAGCGTTCTGCTTATGGATTTTATAGAATGATGCTTTGAGATGGTCGCGCTCCTGGCGTGACACATCTTCATCGCCTTCTGCGAGTTCTTTCAATCTTGCGATGACTTCCTCCTTGGTTTCATAAACCACGTAGGTTTTTTCCTCTTCAGCAGGCTCGGCTGGAGTTTCCTCCTTGTCCTGAGCTTCAGTTTCCGGCTCAGTGGCTTGTGCACTATCGCCAGTATCTACTGGTTCTTCCTGCTTTTCAGGCTCCTCCACCGTCTCAGCCACCTCCGACTCCGGTTCCTCTGCTACGGGAGCCTCATCTTCAGCAGGCTCAACAGCCTCGGTCTTCTCCTCGGTTGCCTCAACTGCATTATCAACTTTTTCCTCATTCTCCTCAGCAACAATTTCCGTCGCTGTTTCTTCAGCCACCTGCTGAGCAGCTGCAAGGTTGTCTGTCGATGGAACTTCTACAGGTTCTTCATCGATTTTCTTGATGTCCGTCATCACAAATCAGATTTTGTTTAAAGAAACATGGAAAGATTTCTCTCTCCACTCGTTAGTATATTCACACCGTGCGAATCAGGGAAATCGCACAAAACTTTGCAAACTTAATAAATATTTTTTGTACCGCCACACTTTTTGCGTAAAAAAACTCACCCATCCACATAAATTGCGCCTTTGAGGCGGTTTGCACTCTCAAGTAGTCAGCCATATTGTTGGATTACGGTGCAAAAGGCCACAACCATTCGTCCTATCCTCCCAGCTTGTCAGATAAGATACAGGTAGATGACCGCCGCCGGAATGGCCATAAGCGCAGAGTCGAGTCGGTCGAGCCATCCTCCGTGACCTGGAAGGATATTGCCAGAATCCTTCACCCCAAGTTTTCTTTTCAACCGGGATTCCACAAGGTCTCCCCATGTGCCGAACACAACCACCACGAGCGCAAGTCCAGCCCAGAGCAGGCGGTTAAGGAGTTCGCTGTCGGCATTGAGGTCGTGGCTGAAGCAAGCCACAATCTGCGAAGCGATGAGCGCCACCACTCCCCCACCTACAGAGCCTTCCCATGATTTCTTAGGGGAAATGCTCGGGAAAAGTCGGTGCTTTCCGAACTTAGACCCGATGACGTATGCTCCAGTGTCGCTTGACCAGAGGAAGATGAATACTGAGAGGGTGAATACTGTGACATAAGCCAGTCCCGTCTCCACTCCTATGAATGCCAGCATGTTGAGCATTGACATAGGCAGTGCGATATAGAACAATGCCATGAAAGAGAACGCCCAATTCTCAATTTTCCGGAATCCTTTCATGTAAAGTTCCGAAACGAGCAGATACATGATGGTGATGACAAAGGGAATGAACACGCCCACACCAGCGCCCGTAAGTCCTGTAATGAAATCGAAGATGGCAAAGAAGAAATACACCGCCGCAATGGTGGTGATGAATCGGTTAGAGTTGATTCTCAGCCCAATGTTGACAATGGTGCAGAACTCCCAAGTGCACAGTCCGGTGAGTGCGGCAAAGAGAATGAGAAACGCCATGGGATGCTGAATGCAGAGCACGATAGCCACCACATATAGCACTCCCGTGATGGTTCTTGCAACGATAGAGCCGAAAGTTTTGTTTTTTTCCGGTTCCTGATTGGTCGGCAGGTCGAGCACCCCCTGATCGAGCGGGCTTTCTGCTTTCTCTTGTATATTCACTTCAGGTGTCTGCATTTTTGAAGGGTAGTTCAGATAGTTAGTAAAACTTAATGTTTCAGTGGCTGGGATTGAAAAACTGTTTCGGACATACATAAAGTAAGTCCCTACAAGTTGATGTTTTTTAGGATAGAAGTTATGTCAGTCATCACTTCTTGGCATTCTTCTTTTCTTGCGGCTCATCGTCTTGTGGTTCATCGCCTTCGCCGTTCTCGATATAATCAGTATCGAGCGTGATGGAGAACTCGTCGTCCTCAGCCGCATCACCAGGGATGACCTCCGTGAACTCTATGTCACGCCGTTTTCCGGTGTTGACACTGACGTACTCAGATAGTTCCTCCTCTTCTGTGGCGTTTTGGAAGCGGTCGTCGTCAACAATCTCCTCCACCGCCTCGGTGTCAAGTTCCACCTCCTGCGGCATTTCCGGTTCCTCATCCTGGATGTCGGCATCCTCAGCCAGTTCCTCTGTAGATGGTTCCGGTTCCTGTTTGTCGTCGTCAGCATCAGTTGGCTCAACGACTTCAGCATCCATTGGTTCGTCAGGTTCTTCCTGCTCAGGCTCAACGATTTCCGGTTCTTCAACCTCTGAATCAGGTTCAGCCGTTTCGGTTTCCTCCTGCTCGAAGAGGTCTCTCTCCGGCTGTGGTGTCGGTTCCACTTCAGCAGGCTGCAAGTCGGCATCTTCGATGTCCTGATTGATCATGGCATCCGTATTGCCAGAAACGGAAGTCTCAGCCCATGTGTCGAGGATAGGGTTATAGTCATCTTGCTGCGATTTCTCATTGGCAACACTTGTGTCTTGCTCTTGGCTTTCATTATTGTTGTTTAAGCTTGGCGCATCATGACTTTCAGTCTGCATCCCGGCAACCGCACCAGCCGTCATACCTGCAGTCCCCATATCCGGGAAAAGCGACGGTTCGTTCTGAGCAGCCTCTTTTTGCTGCTCTTGAAGCCTGCGCTGCTTTTCAATGACCGCATCGATAGCTTTCTGCCGTATAATCTGCTCATTCTCATCGTTATAGTCGGTGGATTCGGCATCCAAGCCATTTTCCGCAGAAGCTTTGGCATCCTCCTCCGCCTTTCGGTTGAGTTCCATGATTTCGTCGGAACGCGACCTCCACTGGCGCGGTCCGAAAATCTTTTCAAGGTCGGCCGGATAGATGACCTCCCTGTCGATGAGGAGCTGAGCGAGCTGCTGGAGTCCGCGTGCATTCTGCATGAGTACACGCTTTGCCCTGTCGTATTCCTTCTGAATGATGGCCTTTACCTCCTCATCGATGAGCTGCGCCGTTGTTTCGCTATAAGGCTTGCTGAAGCTGTTCTCGTTGAAATCGTAGTAGTTGACATTCGGCATCTTCTCACCCATACCATAGATGGCAATCATGCTGTACACCATCTTCGTGACCCTCTCAAGGTCGTTGCTGGCTCCGGTGCAGATATGTCCGGTGAAGAGTTCCTCAGCCGCCCTACCTCCGAGGAGCCCGCAAATCTGGTCGAGGAGTTCCTCTTTCGTGGTGACCGGTCTTTCCTCCGGCATATACCAGTTGGCTCCGAGTGCGTTTCCACGCGGCACGATTGTGACTTTGACAAGCGGGTTGGCATGTTGCAGGAACCAAGAGATGGTGGCATGTCCTGACTCATGAATTGCGATAGTCCGTTTCTCAGCCTCCGTCATCACCTTGGTTTTCTTCTCAAGTCCACCCAGCACACGATCGACTGCATCGAGGAAACACTGCTTGTCCACCCAATCCTGCTTTCTCCTGGCAGCGATGAGCGCAGCTTCGTTGCAGACATTGGCGATATCCGCTCCCGAGAGTCCCGGAGTCTGCCTTGCAAGCAGCTCCACATCCACCGACTCATCGATTTTGATTGGTTTGAGATGCACATTGAATATTTGCTGTCTTTCCTTGAGATCCGGGAGTTCTACGGATATTTGGCGGTCGAAACGCCCAGCCCTGAGAAGCGCCTTATCGAGAATGTCGGCACGGTTGGTTGCGGCCATGACGATGACACCCGTGTTGGCTCCGAATCCGTCCATCTCGGTGAGGAGTTGGTTGAGTGTGCTTTCGCGCTCATCGTTAGATTGGATGCTTGCCTTTCCGCTTCTGGCCCTACCGATGGCATCAATCTCATCGATGAAGACGATGCTCGGTGCTTTGGCCTTCGCCTGATTGAAGAGGTCTCTCACCCTCGACGCTCCTACTCCCACAAACATCTCGACGAAGTCGGAACCTGAGAGCGAGAAGAACGCCACGTTGGCTTCTCCCGCCACAGCTTTGGCAAGGAGAGTCTTACCGGTTCCCGGAGGTCCCACGAGGAGTATTCCCTTTGGTATTTTTCCACCCAGCTCGGTGTATTTCTGTGGGTTTCTGAGGAAATCGACCACTTCCTGCACCTCTTGCTTGGCGCCAGCGAGTCCCGCCACATCCTTGAATGTGATTCTGTCGGCATCATCGCCACCGCCCTCAAAGAGTTTTGCCTTAGACTTTCCGAACGAGAAGACCCCTCCTCCTCCAGCGCCACCCATTCTCCTCATGATGACGAGCCAGAATGCAATGATGATGATGAATGGGAAGATCTGCCAGAACATATTCCAGAATCCCGAGCCACCGTTCTCATATCTCACGTTGGCCAGGAATTTTCCCTCCTGCTTCTTAGCAGAGATGAACTCCTCAAACTTGTCAAGTGTGGAATAGTTGGTGAGCAGGAGCATCTTTCCCCTCGCCTCCTTCGGCAGGATAGCTCCAGCCTGAACAGCCGCATCCTTCCTGAGTTCGAAGAAAAGCTCCTGTTCGGTCTTATCAACCTTGATGTCGCCCACATATCCGCTATCAACACATTCCTGGAACTTGGTGTAGGTGATTTTTGTTCCCGCCTCCTCGTTGTTGGACATAAGCAGGATGAAGAGCACGGCGAGCACTCCCATATACACCCATGTGAGGTTGAACTTACCTTTTTGGTCCCCCCCCCTGTTTTTCTGGCGGTTGGCGTCAGGCCTCAGGTTCTTGTTGATTTTATCTTTCAGATTGTTTTTAGTGTTCATATCAGATCCGTAAAAAAAGCAGTCAGAAAAAGAAATAGAAATGCTATTGGAAAGTTTTAATTCAGTCGATATCCGGTATCTCCTGCACCTCTGCATCTTCCCACAGGTGGTCGATGTCGTAGAAGGTTCTGGTGTCAGGCAGAAAAACATGTACGATCACATCCGCATAGTCCATAGCCACCCAGAGGCAGTTTCTCAGTCCATCGACCGCATTCGGTTTTTCCCCCGCCTTCTTAATGGTGAATTCCCTGACCGAGTCATAAATGGCTGACACATGACTTGGCGAATTGGCATCGCAGATGACCATGAATTTACATATAGTGTCGTGGATTTTGGTCAGGTCCACGACTTTGATATTATGTCCTTTTTTCTCTTGAATTCCCTGAATCGCAGCACTAACTAAATTGTTGTTTTGGGTCATATATAATTTCAGTCAATTAGTAATGGTGTGTTCTAAAAATTAAAAAATCGCCTCGACATAATTTATAGAACCCACCTAATATTACATTTATCCAAATTAGATGCAAAGATACTAATTAAAATGAAGAAATAGAAAAGAAGAATCAATAATTTTCAGAAAATAATTGGAGATATGACTCAAAATCCGTTTTTTTTCGTAACTTGCACATGGAAAAGCAATTATTAGTAATAAGTAATGTTTTTAAAAATAATTCACATGAGAAAATTTTTGTTTGCAATACTGTTTCCGCTTGCCAGCCTCAGCCTTCGTGCCGCGTCCGAAGCGTCCCTAATCGGGAATGTGCTGAACCGCCAGACCATAAGTCTGAATGGAGATTGGCACTATATTGTTGACATTCAAGAGGAAGGGTATTACGACTATCGGATGAAGCCAATGCGGTGGGGTTTCTTCATGAATGCCAAACCCCAGAAGCCCGAAGACTTGATTGAGTATGACTTCGACGCCTCCCCCACGATGAAGGTTCCTGGCGACTGGAACACCCAGGATCCTCGCCTCTTCTTCTACGAAGGGACCGTTTGGTTTGAGCGCAGTTTTCATTACACCAAAACGCCAGGTCGCCGCGTTCTGCTTTATTTCGGTGGTGTGAACTACGACTCGCACATTTATGTCAACGGCAAGAAAGCCGGCCATCACACAGGCGGCTTCACTGCATTCAATTTTGACGTGACAGACGAACTGAAAGATGGTGAGAACTTCGTGGTGGTGAAAGTGGACAACAAGCGTCATGCCGACGCCGTCCCCACACAGATATTTGACTGGTGGAACTATGGCGGTATCACCCGCGACGTGCTGTTGGTGGAGGTTTCGGAACATTATCTGGAGAACTACACGCTCCGCATTGACAACCAAGACTTCAAGCGCATGGAGTTTTCAGCCCGCCTGAACCAAGCGCTGGCAGGCGAGAAAGTGCGGCTGCGTATTCCCGAATTGAAGATTGACAAGACGTTTGAGACCAATCCGGAAGGAGTGGTGGTGGCATCGTGGAAGGCATCTCCGAAACTTTGGAGCCCCGAGGATCCGAAACTCTACCACGTTGAGCTCATATACAACGAGGAGACATTGACTGACGAGATTGGTTTCCGCAGTATCCGTACCGAAGGCAAGAAGCTTCTTCTGAACGGCCGACCGATTTTCCTGAAGGGCATCAGCATGCACGAAGAGAAAGCTTACGGAGGTGGCCGCGCCAACAGTACTTCAGATGCCCACCTGCTGTTGAGCTGGGCTAAGGAACTGGGTTGCAACTTCGTCCGTTTCGCCCATTACCCCCACAATGAACATGCAGTCCGCGAGGCAGAACGTATGGGTATTCTGCTTTGGAGTGAGATACCTTGCTACTGGACCATAGCATGGACAAATGAGAGCACCTACCAAAATGCCCAGAGCCAGCTTCGCGACATGATTCTTCGTGACCAGAACCGCGCCAACATCATCATTTGGAGTATTGCCAACGAAACTCCCCACAGTGCGGAGCGCGACCGTTTCCTCAGCCGCTTGTCCACCTACGCGAAAAGTCTGGACAGCAGCCGCCTCATCAGCATGGCGATGGAGGTGACCAGTGCCAAGAACTATGTGAACCGCCTGAATGACAATATGAACCAATACGTTGATGTGGTGAGTTTCAACCAATATGTGGGCTGGTACCGCGACGTGAACGACGCTCCGAAGATGACATGGGAGATTCCATACGACAAGCCCGTGATTGTGAGTGAGTTTGGCGGTGGTGCCAAATATGGCCTGCATGGAGAGAAGAACCAGCGCTGGACAGAAGAGTTTCAGGAAAACCTGTACAAGGAAAATGTGGCCATGCTTGACAAGATTGACGGACTTGCAGGCACAACACCTTGGATTCTGAAGGATTTCAGGTCGCCACGCCGAGTACTGCCAGGTGTGCAGGACTACTACAATATGAAAGGTCTTTTCAGCGACAAAGGTGAGAAAAAGAAAGCCTTCTTCGTGCTGAAAGAATGGTATGAGAAGAAATAGTCTCACCCAAAACATCTCCAACATTCTGGCACATAGCTCTGAAACGCAAAAAACTGGAACCCATCAGGATTCCAGTTTTTTGTTTCGCACCGTCTGCAAAGACGATGTTGTTCCTTAAGTTTTGATTACTTAGCCTCTTCAGCAGGAGCAGCCTCTTCGGCAGGAGCAGCCTCTTCAGCAGGAGCAGC
>OMUD01000141.1 GCA_900314125.1 uncultured Prevotellaceae bacterium
TTACGAAATAATAATAAGATTTACAATTTACTGATTTACAAATTACAATTTATTGTCATTTTTTCCGTTTTCCGTAAATCAGTCATTCCTCCTCCCCGACAATATTCTCCAATTCCTGTGTTGCCTTGTCAAATCCCTGCCCTGCGGCTTTGACAAGCCAGTTCTCAGCCATTTTCAGATTGCGTTCGACATCGATGCCGTTCTCATAGAAGAGGGCTGTGATAAACTGTGCCGGCGCATACCCTTGCTTAGCCGCCTTCTCATACCACATCCTCGCCAGATGCCAATCGTGGACAGTTCCAATTCCTCGGTAATAATAGGCTGCGAGATATGCCTGTGCGTATGGGTCTCCATCATTCGCCGCCTGCTGGAACCAATAGAATGCCTTTGCGTCGTCGCGTTGGAATCCGATTCCCCTTCCATAGCATAGTGCCACCGCCCTTTTCGCTCCTGTCGCACCTTTCTCCGCCGCAGCCTCATAGAGCAGTGCCGCCAAGTCACGATCCGCCTCCACGCCATGTCCCCAATAATAGCAGGCCGCTTGGTTTCTCATGGCATGTGGATGGTTTTTCTCCGCCCCCTTCTGAAAGAGTTGGAAAGCCTTCTTGAGGTTTCGATGGGTTCCCATCCCATAAAATGCCCTTTCTCCCTCACGGTTGATTTCGTCCGGGTCAGTGGGTGTTTCCGTCAAAGGTTTTGCAGCAGCATTCATGGCCAATCGGAGTCCGATATTCGGGCTTTTAAATTCCCGGATTGCTTGGTTTCTATCCGTCACTTTCGCCTCCACTGGCCGTGAGGCAGCCCCCCCACCCCTGACGACCCGGGTCCATCCAGTCTGTGGTCCGATTGGATTGACGGCTTTCCCCGTCTCAGGATATTCTCCGTAGCGGTCGAAACACCACTCCGCCACATTTCCAGTCATATCGTAGATACCCAGTTCATTTGGCTGTTTCGTCATCACTTCCCTGTGCACTTTCACTTCGGTCCATCCGTTGGATTCTGCTGACGTGTTGGCATCATACCATGCCACACTGTCGATGACATTAGCCCCTGCATACCTGAATCCTTCGGAACTTCTTCCTCCTTTCGCGGCATATTCCCATTCCGCCTCCGTAGGAAAGCGGAACTCCAGCCCTGTGATGGAATCAATTTTTTGGATGAACGCCCAACAGTCATCCCACGACACCATCTCCACTGGCTGGTTCTCACCAACCATGGCAGAAGGGTTGTTGCCCATGACTGTCTCCCATAGTTGCTGTGTGACCTCAGCCGTAGCGATATAGTAAGGGCTGAGCCCAACCCTGTATTCCACCGAGTCGGGCAGTTGTTCTCCCATTTCGTTCCTTCCTATAGCGAATTCTGTTTCCTCCACTTTCACCATATTGAATTTCACGCCATTGACATCGAAAGTCAGGATTTTTCCCTCCTCGCTTTTGTTGGCGAGGAACCAATAAGCCACAATGCCCGCTGCAAAAAGCGAGAGGATGAAAGCGGCAATTCCCCACTTCACCCCTGCCCTTTTCTTCTTTTTCTTTCCTGCGGATTTGGCTTTCGGTGTGGCGGGCAGTTGGTTGATTTGGGATTGATTCGGATTACCTCCTACAGGAATTGCGGGCACGTTTCCATGACCACGCGACAAGGTGTCAGATGTTTTCGGATGGAAATTATCTTCAGCATCGTTTGAAATATCCAGCTGGGGTTCCTGTGCGCCATTATTGGGGTAATCTGTGTTTTGGATTTCAAAGAGTCGTTTGCGGATTTGTTCAGAAGAAGCAGGCCGGTTGGTATAGAGCGGCTCCATCATCCAAAGGATGAGGCGTCTCATTCCCCCACTAACGTGGTCAGGGTATTCGAATGCCCCTTCCCCTTCCACCATGATGTCTTCAGAGAGCGGGGGCCGTTTACGGGTAAGGAGATGGTATGTTGTGGCTCCAAGCGCGAAATAGTCGGTCCATTTCCCCCATCTCGACCTGTTGCCGCTGATTTGTTCAGTCGGTGCATACCCTGGAGAATATGCCACTATGGACGACGTGGTGTAGGCTCCGTCCGCCTGATCTGCCTGCTTGCAAGCACCGAAATCGATGAGAGTGCATTTTCCGTTGCCGTCCATAATGATGTTTGACGGCTTGATGTCCATGTGCCAGAGTTCCGCTTGGTGAACCACATCCAGTGCGTGAAGCATCTGATAGAGAATATCAATGGCCTGATTTTCAGAAAACGGCACTTTTGTTTGCTCAAGGAGTTCTTCCAGTGTTTTCCCCTTGATGAGGTCCATGACGTAATAAACGGTGTTATTGTCGTCGAAAAGGTCGAAGACCCTGACCACATGCTCATCGTTGATGGCAGAAAGGCGCTTCGCCTCTTTCCTGAACTTATCCTTGAGCCTTGAGAACAACTCCTCATTTTCAGCATTGCTGACACAGACCGTGATGGAGTCCGGCTCTCGGTGGTTGTCGCCTTTGATAAAAAATTCCTTGACTGCGCACGTGGTGTTGAGTTGCACGTTCACCGCCTCATAGGTATGGCCGAATCCTCCAGAAGCGATATGCCTGCCAATCCTGTATTTTCCGCCGCAAAGGAGTGTCCCGACACCAAGTATGTCGGGATGTATGTTTGCGTTTGTATGTCCAAGGCGTTCAGGCATATCTTATCTTTCAAGCTTATCATTCCTAGGGTCTTCTTTAAATACCCTTGGATGGATTCCTAAATCTCCATTTCCGCCATCTCACTGAGGATTTTGAGCGCCTCGCCGACGGTATAGACCCCATCGACCCTCATGGAGCGTTTCGCCCCGTCGATGAGTTTGCACCGCCGTGGATATCTAGTGGCAAAATGGAGGAGTTTTCCAAATGCCCGGCTGCTGTAGTACGGGCTGTCGAGGTTTTCGACGAGATACGCCACCATCGTCTTCTTCTTAAGAATGAGACGTTCGATTCCCATCTTGCAAGCCAGTCTTTTGAGCGGCATGATTCTAAGGAGTTCCTCACCCTCCTCCGGCACCTTCCCAAAGCGGTCGATGATGCGTTCCTTATATTTTGCAAGCTCTTCGTCAGTCTTGAGCGAATCCAGTTCACGATAGAGCGCCATACGTTCTCCACTGCTTGGAATATAGAGTTCAGGGAAGAAAGCCGGGATATCGGTATCGACATTGCATTCGCTGACAAAATCGATGTCGAAATCGAACATGCGTTCCTGCCTTTCATTCTCTTTCGTTTCGTCCTCTTCCTGCTTTTTCCACACATCCGCAAACTCTGATGTCTTGAGTTCGTTGACCGCCTCACTGAGCACCTTCTGGTAGGTTTCATATCCGAGGTCAGCAATGAACCCACTCTGCTCCGCTCCGAGAAGGTTTCCCGCTCCACGGATGTCGAGGTCCTGCATGGCGATGTTGAGTCCACTTCCCAACTCAGAGAAATTCTCCACCGCCTGAAGCCTTCGCCGGGAGTTGTCGGGCAATGCAGCGAGCGGTGGTGCGAAAAGATAGCAGAACGCCTTCTTGTCGCCACGCCCCACACGTCCCCTCATCTGATGGAGGTCAGAAAGTCCGTAGTTGTGCGCCGCATTGATGATGATGGTGTTGGCATTGGGCACGTCGATTCCGTTCTCCACAATGGTGGTAGAAAGGAGTACGTCGTATTCATGATTCATGAAGTCGAGTATGATTTTCTCCAGTTCCTTCGGCTCCATCCTTCCATGCCCCACGCACACCCTGGCATCCGGCACATTGCGTTCAATCATGGCCTTGAGTTCAGGCAGGTCGTTGATTCTGTTGTTGACAAAGAACACCTGTCCGTTTCGGCTGAGTTCGAAATTGATAGCCTCCGCCACGATTTCCGATGAAAGTGTATGTATTTCCGTCTGAATGGGGTAGCGGTTAGGGGGCGGAGTGTTGATGACACTGAGGTCTCTTGCCCCCATGAGCGAGAACTGCAAGGTACGGGGAATCGGGGTAGCAGTGAGTGTGAGGGTATCTACATTGACCTTCATCTGTCGGAGTTTCTCCTTGACCCCCACGCCAAACTTTTGCTCCTCATCGATGATCAGTAGTCCCAAATCCTTGAATTTCACATCCTTCCCAATAAGTTTATGCGTACCGATGACGATATCGATTTTGCCTTGTTTGAGTTCCTCAAGTATCTCCTTGAGTTCCTTCGCGTTTCTTGCCCTGGTGAGATACTCCACCTTGACAGGAAAGTCCTTGAGGCGCGATGAGAATGTGCGGTAATGCTGGTAGGCAAGCACGGTTGTAGGCACCAGCACCGCCACCTGCTTCCCGTCAGCCGCCGCTTTAAACGCGGCCCTGACAGCAACCTCAGTCTTTCCGAATCCCACATCTCCGCAAATGAGCCGGTCCATAGGCCGTTCACTCTCCATGTCGTGCTTGACGTCGATGGTGGCTTTGAGCTGGTCGGGGGTGTCCTCATAAATAAATGACGCCTCCAGCTCATTTTGCATATAGGAGTCCTTTGAGAACGCAAATCCCTTCTCCTTGAGTCGGTCGGCATAGAGTTTGATGAGGTCTCGCGCAATGTCCTTGACCTTGGTCTTCACGCGGTTCTTCATCCGCTCCCAAGCCCCCGTTCCCAGTTTGTTGACTCTCGGCGGTTCCCCTTCCTTTCCCTTGTATTTCGAAATTTTATGAAGCGAATGAATGGAGACATAGACGAAGTCGTTGTTCTGATAGGTGATTTTCACCATCTCCTGCATCACTCCGTCGAGTGGTACGCGCATCATTCCAGCAAATCGTCCGACCCCATGGTCAATATGTACCACATAATCGCCATATTCGAATTGCTGGATTTCCTTGAGCGTGAGCGCCATCTTTCCTCTTCTGGCCTTATCGCTCCTGATGCTGTAGTTATGGAAGCGTTCAAAAATCTGATGGTCAGTGAAAACGGCGACTTTAGCATCACGGTCGATAAATCCCTGATGCACGGTGCATTCCATCATGTCGAGGTTATCAGGATTGAGGGTGTTGCCCTGAATTTCCTCCGACATCATGATTTCCCTGAGCCGTTCGAGCTGGTTCGTGCTGTCGGCCATGATGACCACTTTGTAATTTTCCTCAATGAGCCTTGCACATTCCTCCCTGAGTAGTTGAAAGTTCTTATGGAAGAGCGGCTGCGGATTGGTGTGGAAGGCGACTCGGGTTCCGTTGTCGGCGTTTTCCTCCGCCAAAACCGGCGAGAAAGAGACGAGCCGCCTTTTATTTATGGAGCCTTCGAAATCTTCAGGTCTGACAACCAACCGCTTGAAATCCGCCTTGAGGTCGCCTACGGCATCCACCTCTCCCTTTTTGCTTTTCGCCTCGTTGACCGTTCCAGCCTGTTCAGAGAATCCCTCGTCAAAGATCCGTTTGACCTTGTCGTTGACAAACTGGCTGTCTTTGAGAACCACAACAAAATCATCTGGCAGAAAGTCCAAGAACGCGACATATTCCTGCTGGTTGGCAGACATTTCCGGCAGGATCTGCACACATTCGCACATCGTTTCGGAGAGCTGGGTCTGAATGTCAAAGATTCTGATGCTGTCCACCTCATCTCCGAAAAAGTCAATTCTAAACGGTTGTTCGGCGGCAAAGGAGAATACGTCGATGATACTTCCCCTGATGGCGAACTGCCCCGGCTCATAGACATAGTCGGTCCTGACAAATCCGTGTTGATCCATCCACTGCTCGAGGTCGTTGAAATCATGCTTCTCGCCCACCGCCACCGCAAGGGTGTTGGCATTGAGCTCACTTTTGGACATCACCTTCTCCGCAAGTGCCTCGGGATAGGTTACGACAAAGGCATCGTCGGTGGTATTGAGTGCGTTGAGCACCTCTGTCCTTGCTATTTCATTTGCCGCATCCTTCTGGTTGTACTTGATGGCTCTTCTAAAGGAAGATGGAAAGAAAAGTACTTGATGTTGAGCGATGAGTTGGACGAGGTCGTTAAAAAAATATTTTGCCTCATCTTCATCATCAAGCACGAAAAGCATCGGCATGGGTGATTTGCTTTTCTGGCGCAGCGCAGCAAAAAGTGCCGGCACGGAAGAGCAGCACAGTCCATTGATTTGCAAAGACTTAAAGCGAGGCCTTTTGAGAACCTCGCTAACTTTTTTGGCGTTTTGTTGCGACGCCAACAATTTCAGCAATTGATTTTTATCCAAATCCCAAACAGTTATCTCAGCAGACTGGCTGGCAGGCTCTTGCAAACAGACGAACGAAAAAAAGTGAATCAGCACTTGCGTGAAGGTTCTCTTTCACATTGATCACCTTCTCCACTTGTTCTTTTGCTTTCCTTACAATATTCTTAGGTTTGGACTCATGCTCTTCTTTCTTCAAATCGGGGGTAGAATTTGTCATAGGCCGAACATTCATTGGTTTTCTACAATATTAACGAGCAAAAGTTCAAGATATTATGTGGAAATATTTTTTATTTGTCTTTTTTTTTGTATCTTCGCATTAAATATGAGCCGGGCACCTCAGAAGAAGGTGAGAGAAGAAGCGGAAAGAGAGAACTACACATCAGGCAGTCCGGCCCAAAACCAGAATCAACTGCACACAATATCATGAGAGCGAGTGACAGCATCATCATTATTCCCACTTACAACGAGAAAGAGAACATAGAGAAAATTATCCGTGCGATATTCTCGCTGGAAAAATCTTTTCACATCCTTGTGATTGACGATGGTTCGCCCGACGGCACGGCCGACATCGTGAAAGGGCTGATGGACAAAGAGTTCAACGGTCAGTTGTTCCTTGTTGAGCGTGAAGGCAAGCAAGGCTTAGGGACCGCCTACATATGCGGTTTCAAATGGAGTTTGTCGCATGACTACGAGTACATCTTCGAGATGGACGCCGACTTCTCCCACAACCCAGCCGACCTTCCACGCCTTTACAGCGCCTGTGCCGACGAAGGCTATGACCTTGCGATCGGCTCCCGCTACGTGAGCGGCGTGAACGTTGTGAACTGGCCGATGGGACGTGTGCTGATGTCGTATTATGCCTCGAAATACGTTCGTATCATCACAGGTCTGAAGATTAAGGACACGACTGCCGGTTTCAAGTGCTACCGACGCAGGGTGCTTTCGACGATAGACCTTGACCACATCCGCTTCAAAGGTTATGCGTTTCAGATAGAGATGAAATTCACGACTTACAAATGCGGATTCAAGATTAAGGAAGTCCCCGTGGTGTTCGTGAACCGCGTGGAAGGTGTGTCGAAGATGAGCGGCGGGATTTTTTCCGAGGCTTTGTTCGGCGTGATGCGGCTTCGCTGGGACGGCTGGTTCAAGAAATACCCTAAGCCTGTTGACGCCGCCACTCAGTCATAGGTCTGGCTTTACATGAAGTTGCTTCCAGCTTGCATGATTCAACGTTTTCAAAGTTAGAAACTAAAAAATAACACATACTGTGCGAACAATCATACACAATACAACCATCGTGAACGAAGGACGGGAGTTCCTGGGCGACGTGGTGATAGAAGGAGAGCTGATTTCCGAGATCCACGAGAGTCCGTTGAGCGACTTGTCTTCTTTCGACCAGGTGATTGACGGCACTGGTCTTTACCTGCTGCCAGGCGTGATCGACAGCCACGTCCATTTCCGTGAGCCAGGCCTGACCCACAAGGCCGACATCGCCTCCGAGAGCCGCACCGCCGCAGCCGGCGGTGTGACGTCGTATATGGACATGCCCAACTGTATTCCTCAAACCACGACCTTCGAAGCCTTGGAAGAGAAATTCCGTTTAGGCGCGGAGAAAAGCCGTGTGAACTATTCCTTCTATTTCGGCGCCACGACGAGCAACCTCGATTTGGTCCGCCAGCTTGACCCCAAGCGTGTGCCCGGCGTGAAAGTGTTCATGGGCAGCAGCACGGGTGGTATGTTGGTGGACGACGAGCGGATTCTCCGTGATTTGTTCAGCAACTCCCCTATCCTTTTGATGGCCCACTGCGAGGACACGTCGATCATTGAGAAGAACATCCACGACTTCAAGAAGCGCTACAAAGGTCAGAACGACTTCCCCGTGCGCTACCATTCGCGCATCCGGAGCGTGGAGGCCTGCTATGCATCCTCTTCACTTGCCGTTCAGATTGCGCGTGAGACAGGAGCCCGTCTTCACATTGCCCACATCTCCACTGAGCAGGAACTTTCACTGTTCAGTCCAAGCCTCGACCTGGAAGAGAAGCAGATCACGTGCGAGGTGGTGATTCCTCACCTGATGTTCAGTTCCGATGACTACGACCGTCTGGGTTGCAAAATCAAGTGCAACCCTTCAATCAAGAGTCCGGAGCACCGCGAAGCACTGCGCAAGGCCTTGTCGAGCGGTTTGGTTGACGTGGTATCGACCGACCATGCCCCTCATCTGCTTCGTGAGAAGCAAGGCGGTGCGCTGAAGGCCATGTCGGGCATGCCGATGGTTCAGTTCTCATTGGTGAGCATGCTTGAGCTGAGCGACGCTGGTTATCTTTCGCGTCCTCGGATTGTGGAGCTGATGTGTCACAACCAGGCTCGCCTGTTCCATATCCATCGTCGCGGCTACATCCGCAAAGGTTACTATGCCGACTTGGTATTGGTGGATCCGAACACCCATTGGCAGGTGCTGACCGGCCGTTACTACACGAAATGTGGCTGGACTCCGATGGATGAGCGCACGTTCCAGTGGAAAGTGCGCCGAACGATTGTGAACGGCAAGACCGCCTACAGCGACGGCATCGTGATTGACGGCGTTCGCGGAAAAGCCTTGGTGTTCGACCGCTGACGTCAGTCTGCTTTTCATTTGCCTCTGCACGTGTTCAACCCGAGACAGCAATTCCGGACGCCATGCTCATCACCTACAGTCTCTCCGACATATCCGACTACATCGACTGGCTATATTTCTTCCATGCCTGGGGTTTTCCTCCAAAGTATGCAGAGATTGCCACGATTCATGGCTGCGATGCTTGCCGCCATGCATGGGTGAGTCGTTTCCCCACAGACGAGCGTCAGCGTGCCCAGGAGGCTATCAACCTCTTCAGCGATGCGCAGAGAGAATTGTCGCGGATGAGCCGCCACGTGAGCATCCGTTGCCTTGTGGAACTGTATTCAGCCTGTTCCAAGGATGAGGACATCCTTCTCTTCCTGGACGGAGAATCCACCCCCATCGTGCTACCGATGCTCCGTCAGCAGCGTCCAGGCCAAGACGGTTATTGCCTGTGCCTTTCGGATTTTCTTCCCGAAGAGTCAGATGGTGAACGTGGCAAGCTGGGCTTGTTTGCCACGAGCGTGACGAACAGCACGCCTCCCATCAGTTCGAGCGAGAGTGTGCGTCCCGCCATCGGCTCAATCACGAATCAGGACGCCTATCACAGCATGTTGGTCCAGACGCTGTCGGACCGTTTGGCCGAAGCAGGTGCCGAGCGCCTTCATCAGGAAGTCCGGACCAAGATATGGGGTTACTGCAAGGATGAGAAACTGGCAATTGGAGATTTGCTCCACTGCCGTTATCAAGGCATCCGTCCTGCAGTGGGTTATCCCTGCCTCCCCGACATCTCGCTGAACTTTCTGCTTGACAGCGTGCTTGACTTGAGCCGCATTGGCATTGATTTGACCGAGCACGGGATGATGATTCCCCATGCGTCCGTTTCCGGTCTGATGTTTTCCGCTCCCGAAGCCCGTTATTTCGCCATAGGGAGTGTGAGCGACGACCAATTATCGGACTATGCCCGCCGCCGGGGCATGGCTCCAACCGAAATCAGGAAATATATAAAATGTTAACACGCGTATTATTCTTATTATTCATACTGCTTCTACTTCCCGACGCTTATATCTACATGACATACGTGCGGAAGTGGACCACGTGTTGGTGGAAGCGCGCATTGTTCTTCGTTCCTTCACTGGCACTGCTGATATATCTTTTCGTAGTGCTGAGCCAGGATGATTTCCGTGCCGTCCATCAGCCGATGGTCGGAACGCTGATGATGGTGTTCCTGACCATCACGGTTCCCAAGATGCTGTTCACACTGTTTGACAGCGCCGGGATGGCCTCCGGCAAGCTGGCCGCACGCGTGAAACCCGGTGGTCCACACGACAATGCAGAAGGCCGTGCATCGAAAGAATTGCTCGGCGCCACAGTCCGCCGTTACGTTCGTTTGTTTGCCATGGCCCTTGGCCTTTGCTCCGTATTCATGATTCTCTACGGCTATTTTTGGGGGCGCAACCGCTATGAGGTGAATGAGCAGGAGATCTATTTCGAGCACCTACCCTCCTCTTTCGATGGCTACCGCATCCTTCATTTCTCTGACCTCCACATTGGCACGTTCGATGATGGCCACCGCTCCGATGTGAACACCATCGCCCAGCTGATCAACAACCAGAAATGCGACATGGTGGTGTTCACCGGCGACATCGTGAATTACGAAGCCGCTGAGCTGAAAGGCTACGAAAAGGCTCTTCGCAGCATCAAGGCCAAAGACGGTGTGTTCAGCGTGATGGGCAATCATGACTACGACATGTACCTTCCTTTTGATAGTGAGGCTGAAAAAAAAGCTGACATCGAGCAGATCAAGTCAGCAGAGCGGAGTTATGGCTGGACCCTTCTTCTGAACGAGAACCGAGTAATCCGCCGTGGCAATGACTCCATCGCCGTCATCGGCTCAGAGAACGACGGTCTTCCACCTTGGCCGGCACTCGGCGACCTACCTAAAGCAACGAAAGGATTAAAGGGGTTGGAAAGAAGCGACAGCACCAAGGGACAGCCTCACACATTCTCCGTGTTGCTGACTCATGACCCCACCCACTGGCGCCGCAACGTGCTGCCCGAGACACGTATAGACCTGACGTTGGCCGGCCACACCCATGCCGGTCAGTTCAAAGTGCTGGGCTGGTCACCCATCCGTCACAAATACCGTGAATGGTC
>OMUD01000144.1 GCA_900314125.1 uncultured Prevotellaceae bacterium
CGAGACGGAACTCCGAGATGCGGAGGAGCGAGCGTGAGGGTGCGGACGCGAGGTTTAGCATATCTGATGATTTGACGGCTAAATATGGTGACCGTTGGCTTACAGAGCAGACGAACGACGACGGAAGGCATACAACGCAGGTGAAGAACACCATCAACTCTTACAAGAAATTCGGTGATTGGGTTCGTGAGGACAGCAAGGGCGAGCCTGTGTCGATACTTGACGCAAGCAGCGGCCTTGGGCTTGGCACTGAGTGGATGCGGGAGAATGGCATGATGGTTGACGATGTGGAGCCTTATCCGTCTGAGAACCGCATCGCTCCCACATACAAGTCGTATGCCGACATTGACAAGAAATATGACTACATCATCTCGAATGCCGTGCTGAATGTGATTCCGGACGACTGGCGCGCCGGCTTGCTCCACGACATGGCTGACAAATTGAATGTGGGTGGAAAGCTGGTCATCAATGTGCGCGGCGCTGAATCAATCCGCAAACAGGGCATTGAGGGCAAGACCCGCATCACGCTTGACGATCCGAGCGAGATTCTTGTTCTCCGTCCAGACGGCAGCATCAAGGCTTATCAGAAGGGCTTCACGAAAGCGGAGCTGAAAGCATGGTGCGAGGATGAGCTTGGCGGTGGCTACAGCGTTGAGATCGCGAACAAGAAGAATGCCGGCGGCAGCTACGATACGGCGGTGGTGGTGACAAAAAATAACGAAAGCACCACCAATGGCAGTGCTTCCGAGCTTGGCCAGCCCATCCGTGAGGATGCGGCCCTGGCTAATGTCGGTGCAAAGATAGCAAATAATTCTGAAAGAACCAAACGCCTGGATAAATTATCTTTGGAGATTGACAAGAATGGGGCGCTGGGGAGCCACCAGCTGCTGCATGAGATCAATGTCGCACTCAACACTGAAATGTCGGAAGAGGATGGCAGGCGCCTATCGACTGACCGTTCAATGTATTACGACCTGGGCGGTGGCGTGTCGCTCCGTGTTTCTGACCATCAAGGAGATGCTTCTACGTTTCTCAGACATAATCATCCTAATGACAACTATGGTATTGTCATAAAATTATCCCGCTCCCGATTCAAGGTGAGGGATGGGGTGGATTATATAGAATATGTTTACTATGGCGACCGCATAGGTGATGCCGGGCGCCAGAGTGAGATTGTAGAAGGCTTGCGGGATTTCCTCTCGACTGGTGATTTCGGTGCGCTTCCTCATCCTGACCGCATCAATCCTTCGGGCAAATTCAAGAAGAAGGGAAACGGAAACGAGGATGCGAGGTTGTCTGTCCGTGACGACGTGCGCTTCTCGCTGGGTGACCGGCTGTCTGACCCGATGGGCAGTGTGCGCGGCGCAGTGGAGAGGGTTGGCAAGGCTGAGGACCGTGAGCGTGACGTGAAGGAGCAGTTTGACCGGACGAGGCAGCGCGGCATCGACACGGCTGACCGGATTCTTGATGACGCAACGGCCACAGATAAGCAGAGGCACCAGCGGATGACGGACGTGATTCGTGAGGTGACGAGGATTGACGGACTGAGGAAAGCCGGCAAGGAGACGGTGAGGGAGCGTGTGCGCAGCATCGCCGACACGCTGACGGAGATGATTCCCGCCACGGACGAGCTTACGAGGGGCGAGGTGAAGCGGCTCATCGGCAAGATTGACAAGGCTATGGACGTGAAGGACGTGAAGCGCAACGTGCGTGAGGCCGTGAATATCGTGCTGAAGAGCGCGGAGCGTGATGTGGATGCCGAGACTGTGAGACTGAGGAAGACGAAGGGCAAGAGGCTTGACGCCGACTCCCAGCTGAAGCAGGGTCAGCTTGACTTGAAAGGGCAGCATGTGCTTGACGAGTTCAACCGTGTGGCTGACGACGTGGCCGTTGACCTTGACCAGCTTGAGCAGCAGTATTCCGGCGAGATGGGCAACATGGACTTGTCTGAGGTTCAGCGCGCGAATGCGTCGGACAAACTTGACGGTGTGAAACTGGCTCAGCTCTACCGCGAGAGTGTGAAGGAGAAAGACCAGAACATCTCTGAGCTGAACGAGATGAAACGTGCCGAGGAGGAGAAGATCTACAACTTCAGGAAGCGCCTGGTGTTTGACGCTGACGGGAACGTGGTGAAGAACAAGCGCACCGGCGAGGTCCGCACGGAGACCGTGAAGACGCCCGTCATTCAATCTGTAATATCAAACTCCTTTTGGGGATGCAATTGATTGAAAGTGGATAAAGAAGGATAACAGAAAAGAAAAATACCAGAAAATAAAAACATAATATTTATTTTTACTGTATATTTGCAAAAAGAAAAAATAAAGAAGTCCTTAATAAGCACATTATTTGAAATAAAATGTCTAATTCATTATGAAGGCAACAAGATATTTATTGACAGCATTCTTCCTACTTTTGGGAACTGCAATGTATGGTCAGTCCAAAGGAAAGGGCACAACTCAATGGGTGAAGGTAAGAGATGACCAAATGGCAACAATCTACTACGACAAGAATATTCAGAAAAACAGACGCGGGAACAATGTGGTGTGGGTAAAAACTATATTTCATGATCCCGAGTGGCAGAACTACATGGCAGAGCAGATTGGCTCGAGAGTACCGGTTTGCATGACAAAGACCAAGGCGGAATATGATGAGGCATATGCAGCAGTGCAGGTACGTCAGGTGATGGCATACAACAAGGCTAACAAGCTGCTTTACGATACTGGCGATGGTGGCGAGGCCGAATGGGGATATGTGAATGCCAGCGACCCCGTTGGAATCGTAGGTGAATACCTGAATGAAATTTGGCGTGACAGCTATTCAGAGTGGTAGATTATATTCAGGCTGATTTACATGATGAAAAAGATTATTTATTTGGTTTTTGTATTAATTGCTTTCACAACCTCGCTTTCTGCGCAGAAACTGAGCGGAGTTGAGCGTATGGCGATGGTGGATAGTTTGCTTACACAGCGGTACTACAAAACACCTTATGATACAAATTATGTAGTGCGGCCGGAAGGACAGTTGACATTAAAGGTCAGGATGAACCAGACGGGAAACGACTTCCATGCTAAAGGGACGGTGAATGATGTGTATGCAAAAGCTGACCTTAAAACCAGTTATAAGACCACTTTCTCAATTGCTGCCATTTACCGCGGTATAGGCATTGGATTTGCCTTAAATCCTGCCAAATGGAAAGGGGCATATAAAGACTATGAACTGAACTTCAATTACTTTAGCAGTCGTTTGAGCCTCGACCTCAGTTACCAGCGGTCGGAGTCGCTGCAGGGAGATATGTTTTTGGACAATGTTCCTAAGCAGCTTGAGTCGGGAGATGCAACGATGAAGGTGCTTAATGTGGCCGGCTACTACACATTCAACCACCGCCGTTTCTCTTTCCCCGCTGCTTTCACCCAGAGCTATATACAGAGACGCTCTGCAGGATCATGGCTGGCGGGCTTCAGCTATCAAGGGGGTAGCATCAAAACTACTAAAGCACTGCTGGAGAGGAATGCCGATGCACCAGAAACCCGTATCTATGTGGGACATTTGGGCATTGGCGGTGGCTATGGCTACAACTGGGTATTGGGTAAGAGGTGGTTGCTGCATTTTTCCATGTTGCCTACATTTGTGGTATATAACCGCAATAATATGACCGTTCGCGGAGAACGCAAAAAAGCTCAGCAAATGCGCTTCAACATGATTTTCAATGAGCGAGCTGCTGTGGTGTATCAGTTCTCACAACGTTACTTTGCTGGAGCTACACTTGTGATGAACAACTCGGTGTTTGATGATGACAAGGTAATTGTCAATCAGAACAAGTGGCGTGCACGGGCTTTCTTCGGCATGAGATTGGGAAAGCCGGGGTCTTCTTTACGGGCAATTATAAAAAATAAAAACAGAAGATTAAAGTAGCTAATCTTCTGTTTCTCTGCCTTGAGCGGTAGGCGAGGCTCGAACTCGTGACCCTCAGCTTGGGAAGCTGATGCTCTGCCAACTGAGCTACTACCGCATGGATAAATATCAATTTGCCCTCCATTTACCATGCAAATTTATGAATATTTTTGGAAAGAAGAAAATTTTATGCTCTTTTTTTCAATTTAACCGCATGTTTCTTAAATGAGGTATTTTGCTTTCTCAATCATGACTGGACTTGAAGTAATCATGGAAATCCTTTTAATTTGCTATGGTATAAGTATATATTAATCTGAATATAATAAAAAACAAAGCATTTTTGAGGATATTTGAAAAAAAAGTCGTAACTTTGCAACGCTGTTACGTGTTGACGGCATCAAATCATTTATTAACAAGGGACGTGTCCCTCTAAAATTCATCTAAATGGCAACTAAAATTAGATTGCAGCGTCACGGAAGAAAGAACTATGCTTTCTATTCTATCGTTATCGCTGATTCAAGAGCACCACGTGATGGTCGCTTTATCGAGAAAATTGGTACTTACAACCCTAACACCAATCCATCGACTGTTGATTTGAAATTTGAGCGTGCACTGCATTGGGTTGAGAATGGTGCACAGCCAACCGACACTGTTCGTAATATCCTTTCTAAAGAAGGTGTTTACATGATGAAACATCTGAAGGGCGGTGTGAAGAAAGGTGCCTTTGACGAGGCTGCTGTTGAAGTGAAATTCAACGCATGGAAAGCAGAGAAAGACAATAAGCTGAAAGCTGCAGCTGCTAAGAATGCAGCCGACAAGAAGGCTGCTGATGCTGCTCGTCTTGCTGCTGAGAAGAAAGTGAATGAGGAAATTGCAAAGAAAGTAGCTGAGAAGAAGGCCGCTGCTGCAGCCGCTGCTGCTCCTGCAGAAGAGGCAGAAGGCGAGGCTCCTGCTGAAGAAGTACCAGCTGAAGCATAATTCCGATTAAGATTCATTAAGTAAAAAAGGTGTGGATTTTTGTCCACACCTTTTTTGTTCAGATTGCAAAGTCTATATGCGTTGATAGCAGAGATAGTATTTTTTCACATGTTTCGACAGCGTTTCTATATTCAGCATGTCCGACACGTCTGCCACGTCTGTTATACTGCCATCTTTGTCAAGAATCTCAATTCTGTCGTCGTAAAGATTATACATGTCTTTACCAACTTCTTTTTCTGCAATTAAGTACCGGCGAATCTGCTCATGAGAAATTCCGTAAGCGTCGGATATGGAAAGAATCTTGCTGTTGATGTATTCTTGCTCGAACGGGGTGTCGCTCACTTCAACCTTGAAGATGTTCCTCGACAATAGATTTCTGCTGAGTAAGGCGAGAATCGGATCATCATGATGTTGCCACACTTTTAAGGATGCCCAGATGTCATAGTCATCGAGTAAAAGAAAATTGTCTAATGCTGTGCCGTCAGCATTGAATAGTTGGTCGTCAACATCACGATATAGGAAATAATGCAAGGCGGGCGATGCGAACAGTTCCACACCTTCGCGTGCAAGATCTTTAGCCCTTCGTAATGCATTGATCAGCATGTGCTCTGCTGATACGGCGGTCTTGTGAAGATACACCTGCCAATACATCAATCGACGGCTTACCAGGTAATTCTCTATAGAATAGATACCTTTTTTCTCTACCACAAGGTGGTCATCCACCACATTCAGCATATCAATGATTCGTGAGGAACCGATATTCCCTTCGGTCACTCCAGAGAAGAAAGAATCTCTGCGGAGATAATCGAGGCGGTCAACATCGAGCTGGGAGGAAATCAATTGGTGGAGAAACTGCTTGGGGTATTCATTCTTGAATATCTTGATGGCCAATGTCAGTTCGCCTCGGAATTCCTCATTCAACCGCTCCATGATCATCAGCGATATTTCCTCATGCGAAACATTGTGTATCAAGGTGTTCTCCAACACATGTGAGAACGGACCATGGCCAATATCGTGCATCAGGATAGCCGCACTTACAGCCTCTTCCTCAGAATCAAATATGAAATTCCCCTTGCGGATAAGTGACCGCATGGCGCCAACCACCAAATGATAGGCGCCGATAGAGTGCTGGAATCGGGTGTGCTGCGCACCAGGAAACACCATATAAGCCAGTCCGAGCTGTTTGATGCGGCTCAGACGGAAGAAATAAGGATGTTTCACGATGTCGTAAAGCAAGCCTTTCGGAATCCTGATGAAACCAAATACAGGATCGTTTATGATCTTATAGTCCAAAATCGTGTGGAGTTTGATTATTGTTTGGGAAGAAGCATGGCCATTTGTTCCTGTACCTCCTTCGCTTTAGCGCCAGCAGTGGTTGCGAAATTCTCTGATGAGTCAGCATAGATGATGGCACGGGAGGAATTGACAATCAATCCGCATTCTTCAGTCATGCCATAACGGCATACTTCTTCGAGACTTCCTCCCTGAGCTCCGACACCGGGGACAAGGAGAAAATGATGAGGAACTATCTTGCGGATGTCAGCAAAGAGTTTGCCTTGTGTGGCGCCTACCACATACATCATGTTGTCGATATTTCCCCATTCCTGACTCTTCCTCAGCACCTTCTCAAACAAACGCTCATTTTCTTTATCTGTGGTCAACTGGAAGTCTGCGGAGCCTTTGTTCGAGGTCAGGGCAAGAAGGATTACCCATTTGCCTGCATATTGAAGGAATGGAGTCACAGAATCTTCGCCCATGTATGGCGCAACAGTCAACGAGTCGAGCTGCATCTCTTCGAAAAACGTGCGGGCATACATTGCACTTGTATTGCCTATATCACCACGTTTGGCATCGGCTATGATGAAATGTTCTGGATAGTGCTCATTCAAATACTTGATAGTCTTTTCAAAACTTATCCATCCTTTCACGCCGTTGCTCTCATAAAAAGCCAAATTGGGTTTGTAGGCAATGCAGTAGGGAGCTGTGGCATCGATGATGGCCTTGTTGAATTCAAAGATAGGATCCTCACATGACAACAAATGCTGGGGGATTTTCTTCAAATCGGTGTCAAGTCCCACACATAGGAAACTTTTCTTTTTAAATATTTGCTGAATCAGTTCTTGTCTTGTCATTTCTTATGCTTTTTATGGGTTGTTCTTTACAGTTGTGCTTCTTTCAGTCGCTCGGCATTCTCGGCGATAATTAAATGGTCTATGCAGTCCTGAATATCTCCATCCATGAAGGCTGCAAGGTTGTAGATAGTGTAATTGATTCGGTGGTCGGTGATACGGCCTTGAGGATAGTTATATGTACGGATTTTTGCAGAACGGTCGCCAGTTGAGACCATAGTCTTACGGCGAGAAGCGATGTCATCAATGTATTTCTGATGCTCGCGGTCGTAAATCCGGGTACGCAGACGGGCTAAAGCCAGCTCTTTGTTTTTGGGTTGATCCCGAGTTTCCGTACACTCCACCAGGATTTCCTCTTTCTCTCCGGTGTTAGGATTGGTCCACATATAGCGGGCACGGACACCTGATTCAACCTTGTTGACGTTCTGACCGCCTGCACCAGAACTACGGAACGTGTCCCATTTAATCTCGCCTTCATTGATTGAAACCTCAAATGCTTCGGCCTCAGGCAAAACTGCCACTGTTGCAGCTGATGTGTGGACACGGCCCTGAGTTTCTGTGACGGGAACGCGCTGAACACGGTGAACGCCAGATTCGTATTTCAAAATGCCATAAACACCTTCGCCTTTCACATTGAATATGATTTCCTTATATCCGCCTGAAGCACCCTCGCTGAAACTCGATACAGACACCTGCCAGCCTTTTGACTCGCAGTACTTGCTGTACATACGGAAAAGGTCGCCTGCGAATAGAGCGGCTTCGTCTCCACCCGTACCACCACGGATTTCCATCGTCACATTCTTTCCATCTTCAGGGTCGGCAGGAATCAGTAACAACTTGATCTTCTCTTCAAGCTCGGGAATCTGCTTCTCGTTAGTGTCCAACTCTTCTCTGGCCATCTCCTTCATCTCAGGGTCGTCCTCCGACATGAGAATGTCTTTGGCCTCCTCAAGGTGTTGGAGACATTCAATATATTCTTTTCTTGCGGCTACAAGATTTTCCAGGTCTTTGTATTCTTTCGTCAGTTTCACATAACGTTTCTGATCGCCAATCACCTCTGGGTCGGTAATCAACACAGAAACTTCTTCAAAACGGCTGACGATGCCGTCGAGTTTCTCTAATATATGATTATTCGTTTCCATATTCAAATTTTCCGTACTCACTTTCTATGCGCAAACCTTTCTTTCCCTTCTCAACATGGCCTATTACCTGAGCGTCGATATTAAAGGATTTTGATATGTCGATGATGCGTGCGGCACTTTCCTCTGATGTGTAAATCTCCATCCTGTGTCCCATGTTGAACACCTTGTACATCTCTTCCCATGAGGTGCCGCTCTGCTCCTGGATTGCCTTGAACAGCGGTGGAATAGGGAACATGTGGTCTTTCACCACCATACAGTCGTCGCCCACAAAATGAAGGACTTTGGTCTGAGCCCCTCCTGTGCAGTGAACCATGCCGTGGATGGCATGACGCATTTCATCGAGCATACGTTTGATTACAGGGGCATAGGTACGGGTAGGAGAGAGCACCAAGCGGCCGGCATTCAATTCCGTTCCTTCCACGGCATCAAGTAGTGAATACTTACCGCTGTAAACCAATTCTTCTGGCACAGCGTGATCATAGCTTTCTGGATAGGATTCCGCCAATGTTTTGTTAAACATGTCATGACGTGCGCTCGTGAGTCCATTGCTGCCCATGCCACCATTATAGCAGGTCTCATAAGTGGCCTGGCCGGTGCTCGACAGACCGACAATCACGTCGCCTGGGCGGATGTTGGCATTGTCAATCACATCGCTGCGCTTCATGCGGCAGGTTACGGTGGAGTCAACGATGATGGTCCTTACCAAATCGCCGACATCAGCTGTCTCACCACCTGTGGAATAAATGCCGATTCCCATCTCCCTCATCTGAGCCAGCAATTCGTCAGTACCATTGATGATGGCGGATATCACTTCGCCGGGAACGAGCATTTTATTGCGGCCTATAGTTGAACTGACAAGTATGTTGTCGGTGGCACCAACGCACAAAAGGTCGTCGGTATTCATAATCAACGCATCTTGTGCTATGCCTTTCCATACACTCAAATCTCCTGTCTCTTTCCAATACATATAGGCAAGGCTGGATTTTGTTCCTGCACCATCGGCATGCATGATATTGCAATATTCTGGGTCACCACCGAGAATGTCTGGAATGATTTTGCAGAACGCTTTAGGATACAAACCCTTGTCTATGTTCTTGATTGCGTTGTGAACGTCTTCTTTGGCGGCGCTTACGCCACGCATCATGTACCGCTGATTCATGTTTTATGTGATTTTGATTATTGATTACTATTGTTACTCTCAACTTTTATGTTATTTCGGTCAAGTAAGGCTCGGATGGAGGGCGCCTTGCCACGGAAACGTTTATATAACGTCATAGGATGCTCCGTGCCTCCACGTGACAAAATGTTGTCCTTGAACGATTTGGCGGTGTCTGGGTTGAATATCCCGGTCTCTTTAAATAGGGAGAAGGCATCAGCATCAAGCACTTCTGCCCATTTGTAAGAATAATAGCCTGCGGAATAGCCTCCCGACATGATGTGGGAAAACTGAACGGACATGCAGGTTCCTTCAATATATGGCAGAAGGCGGGTGCGATCGAACGCCTTTTTCTCAAATTGAATTACATTTGCTGTGAACGGCTCTTCCATCGTGTAGTAACTCATGTCCAATTCACCGAAACTAACCTGTCGCATGCAGGCGTATGCTACATTGAAATTACGGCTTTTCACAATCCTTTCCAGCAAGTCGTCGGGCAATGGTTCGCCTGTCTGATAATGGAATGCGAAACTTTGAAGGAATTTGCGTTCACATGCGTAGTTTTCCATGAACTGTGAAGGAAGCTCCACGAAATCCCAATACACGTTGGTGCCGCTTATTGACTTGTAGCTTGCTGCAGAAAGCATCCCATGAAGGGCATGACCAAATTCATGGAGGAAGGTCTCCAATTCCCCAAGCGTCAGCAGCGACGGCTTGTCAGATGTAGGCTTGGAGAAGTTGGTGTTGACCGACACGTGTGGACGGCTGTCCTGGCCTTCTGGTGTGGTCCACTGCTCCTTGTAGGAGGTCATCCATGCACCTGATTTCTTCGATTTCCTTGGAAAAAAGTCACAATACAACACTGCTAAGTACTTTCCATCACTGTCGGATACCTCATAGGCTTCCACATCTGGATGGTAAACGGGAATGTCTGTGTTCCGCTTGAATGTGAGACCGTAGAGCTTCGTGGCAAGTCCAAATACACCTTCTTTTACTTTCTCCAGCTGAAGGTATGGCCGTACCATCTCGGAGTTTATATTGAAGAGTTTCTCTTTCAATTTCCTGGAATAATACGAGAAATCCCATGGCATCAACTCAAAATCTTCGCCTTCCAAATCTTTGGCAAGTGAACTCACTGCTGCAACCTCTTGTATGGCCGTTGGCTTGTAGGCTTGCGCTAACTGCTCAAGCAGGTGGAATACATTCTCTTTGTTCTCTGCCATACGTTTCACAAGAACGTAGTCAGCGTACGAGGAAAAACCAAGGATTTGAGCCAGCTCGCGTTTTTTGTTGACGATTTCTTTTACTATGCTTGTGTTGTCGAATTCGTTCGAATGGGTGCAGATGGTGTTATAGGCCATGTACATCTGCTCGCGGAGAGATCGGTTCTGGCAATAGGTGAGAAATGGAGAGTAGCTTGGAGCATGAAGGGTAAAGGTCCAACCTTCCAAACCTCGTGAAACGGATTCCTCACGTGCGGTTGCGATTACAGTATCTGGCAGTCCTTTCAAATCTTCCTCATTTGTCACTTGGAGAGAGAAGGCGTTCTGTTCTTTCAGACAGTTCTGTGAGAATTTAATCTCAAGCAAATTGAGTTCCATCGAAAGTTGAGTGAAACGTTCCTTATCACTTTCTGAAAGGTTAGCTCCGTTTCTCACGAATCCGTCATAGGTGTTCTGAAGAAGGGTGTTTTGTTCTACTGATAGTGGAGGTTGAGTCGAAGGATTATCATGATAGTTGTCATATACCTCCTTTATCTTCAGAAATAAAGTGTGATTATGCAGGACTTTATTGGAATGTTCTGTCAGCTTTGGAGACAATCTTTCCGAAAGTGCATCAAGTTCATCATTGGTCTCAGCGCTTAGCTGGTTGAAAAATACATTTGTGCTGCGATCGAGTAATTCTCCAGATCTTTCCAGTGCCTCGATGGTGTTGGAAAAAGTAGGAGGCTCCATGTTTTCTGAAATCTGTTTGATTTCTGCATCATGCAGCTCAATTCCTTTCAGTATGGCTTCTTCATAATCTGAAAGTGAGATTTCGTTAAACGGAGTGGTGCCGTGTGGGGTTTTATATGGCTGAAGTAATACGTTCATCTTATTGTAAATTAAAAAGCATGGTGTCATCAGTAATGGTGATGCAACCTCGTTGGAGTTCTATAAGTCCTCGGCTCTGCCAATCGTTCAACACTTTCGATACATTGAGACGGGTGTCGGAGATAATGGAGGCCAGGTTTTCCATCTTGATTTTGATGGATGTGGAGCCGTTGTGACATATTTTGTTGTTTCGCAGAAATTGCAGCAGACGCTGCTCTGTTGTTGGTGGAACACCTTCGTTGAGCAACTTTGATGTGGTCTGCAGCTTGTTACAAATCAAATTGATGAAATTCGTCTTGACAATCTCATAATTGCTCAGCAGGTAATTCAGTTGACGCTTGTCAATGCAGCAGGTATTGCCTTCGTCTGTAAATGAATATGTTCGCTCAAAACGCTGCTGCATCCCCCAGAGGTTTTGAGGCTCAATCAAATGGGGAGCTTTGTCAAAATATTCGTAGATGTGAAACTGGTGATGGTCGTCTCTGCGGTATGCGCATATTTTTCCTCTCAGCACATAAATGATTTTGTCGCATCGGTCACCTTGATTTACGATTGTGTCGCCATCGTAGTATTTGTCGAATGCAAAATTCACCTCCTCCACGATGGTCATGAGTTCATTCACACTCAGCCCCATCAAGAGTGGAAGACCTTGCAGCCGTTCAAACATACTGATTGACATAGTGTTATAATGCTGAGATTATTTGTTGATAGATGTTTTTTAAGATGAAAAATAACAGATGCGGAGTTAGTCGTCATCTAATTTCAGGCCAGGGCTATGCCATACGCCATTCGTTCCGTCATCTTTAGCGTAGATGAAATAGGCTTTGATTCCTTTGACTTTCTGGAGGATGGCTTTCGATTTCTCAAGTCCCGCAACCATGAAGGCAGTGGCGTATGCGTCGGCAGTCATGCAGTCTTCTGCCAATACCGTGGAAGAAAGAATGTTGTGCTGAACCGGATACCCTGTCTTTGGGTCAATGGTGTGGGCATATTTCTTGTTGTTCTTGATGTAGAAGTTACGGTAATTACCAGAGGTAGCCATAGACATCCCGTCTTCGGTCACTTCCAACACATTCTGAAGCTCATTATTCACGGAGAGAGAGTCGTCAATGGGCTCATTGATACCAATGCGCCAATTGTGACCTTCCTTGTTCTTGCCTTTCACTCTCACTTCTCCGCCGATTTCAACCATGAAGTCAGTTATGCCTTCAGAGGATAAATAGTTGCTCACAGCATCCACACCGTAGCCTTTGGCAATGGCATTGCAGTCGAGCATCACTCGGTGGTCCTTCTTCTGAAGTGTGTGGCCGGAAACGCTGATTTTGTCCATACCCGTAAATTGCAGGATGCTGTCAATCATCATGGAGTCCACATTCTCGGAGTTTTTAAATCCAAAACCCCATGCGTTCACAAGTGGAGCCACTGTGATATCGAACGCACCGTCGGTAGTCCGATTGATTTCGGTGGCTTTCTTCACGATCTCACTCAATCGGGAGTCCATTGTGTCGGAACGGTTGGTGTTGATGGCGGATATGACAGAACTGTCATTAAAGGTCGATAAAGAGTTGTCGATATCTCGAAATGTGGACTCAATCCCGGCACGTAATTCTGTTGGATGATTGTAGGTGATATGGTATATGGTGCCGAACACGGAACCTTCCTGCTGATACCATGTACCTTTAGTACCGTGTCCATTAGCTATGACAACATAGACAGTGCCGGCTATAAGTAATACCAAGAGTGGTATGTGCCACCATTTCCATGGATGTGGATCGTGTGTTTCTTTCAGTTTAAAAATGCCCATGTTATTCTTTTGAATCTTCTGTGTCGTTTGTGCCTGTTGACTCTGATTCCGGCTGAACAACCGGAGATCCAACGTTTGGCGAATCTACCAATGCGGCTTTCACGGAGCCTTTTTTCTTACCCCAGTTTAAGTCGAAAATCAGATGGAAGGATGCGCCCCAACAGGTGTCGCCCGTCGTTGTGCCATATCCCGGAATATAATAGGGGAGTGAATAGTCGTTTTTTGAGGAACTGAGCTCGCGTTTCAGGCGTACAGTCCACCCCAAATGAAACTTGCTCAGCATCTTTACTTGAACACCCGCCACAAATTCCACCCAATGACTTGTGGTGCTGATCCCAGTGTAGGAAAAGGATTGCGTTCCTCCCCAGAATGGGTCTGTCAGTTCAGGACCCGAAATGTCGAATTTATAGGAGGAGAATCCATAGCGAGCACCGATGTAGAGGCGGTTGTCTTGAAATTTGTTCTTCAGAAGATTGTAATCAAGGCCAATTCTGAAGTAGGGAGCGGAGGTTTTATATCTGATGTGGGTGTTGTCGTCTTCGTGGTCGCAATTACCGAATCCTAATTCAACCACTGGCAGGTAGGTGTTCAGCAAACTCAACTTCAAGCCGCCTTCAAAACCTCCGAAATCAGAAAACAAACGCTGGCCAATGGGAAATAGGTCGGCTGAGACAGTGAAACCTTGAAAAAATGGCATCTTTGGCTCTTCAACATCTAATTCCACATATTTTGAAGGCTTCTCAGGGGCAATCACATTTCCCTGAGCAAGTGCCGGGGATGGTAAGAAAACCAGCAGTACCGGCAGCAACACCATTTGGATGAGTCTATTCCGCAGTACCATTGAAATACAATTTGATGTTTTCATTACCGTCATAGTTGACTTTAGGATTTGATATCTCAATTCCCCATAAGCCCGACTCCGTACAGCTAACATCTTTTATCGTGTGGAAACGCTGCGTGCCGCATTCTGGCAACTCCACAAAAGAATAGCTATCATGACTGACAATGATCGTGTCCTTGTTGCTGATGGCACTGTAGCTGATGATCAGAGTGTCCTTGTCGTTAAAATAACTCATCGGAAGTTTGAATCCTGTTCCATTCTCAAGATTGTTGATGAGCGTGGTGTCGCGGCGAACTGTGGACACCGTTTCTGTAAATCCGTTTCTGATATATGAGGAATCTTGATGGTCAAGTGTCACAGTGGTGTGTCCTAAGGCCTTATAGATGTACACTGTTTTTGTTCCGGGAAGCAAGGTGCTCACCGAAATGTAGTCGTTGTAGCTGACTGCCGTACCTTCTGAGTCATAGAATGCATAATTACAAGTGACTGTACTCTCCAGAGGACAGTTGCTTGCAGCACAGGCGTAGAGCAGTATTGTGACTATGGCCAATGCCAATATGGAGGCTTTGGGATGGCGCATCTGAATGTCAGATTTTTTTCTCAATTTGATATTTGTTTCGTTCTGAAGAGTTGCGGCTGACCATCTCCCCCAAAAAACCGGCAATGAAGAATTGGCTGCCTAAAATCATCATCGCTAATGCAATGTAGAAATAAGGGGATTCAGTCACCAGGCGATAGGAACCGCCATGATGCATGGCCCATAATTTGGCAACTCCAACAACAATGGCAGCAATGAAACCGACCAAAAACATGATTGTGCCGAACAGGCCAAACACATGCATTGGCTGCTTGCCGAATTTTGAGAGAAACCAAAGGGATATCAAGTCAAGATAGCCATTGATGAATCTGCTGAACCCGAATTTCGTCTTGCCATATTTGCGGGCTTGGTGATGGACCACCTTTTCACCGATTTTGTCGAATCCGGCATTTTTCGCAAGATAAGGAATGTAGCGGTGCATCTCACCATAAACCTCAATGTTTTTCACCACTTCTTTCCGATAGGCTTTCAATCCGCAGTTGAAATCGTGAAGGTTCTTGATGCCACTTACCTTACGGGCTGTTGCGTTAAACAACTTAGTTGGAAGGGTCTTTGAGAGCGGGTCATACCTTTTTTTCTTATAACCACTAACCAGGTCATAACCTTCTTCTGTGATCATGCGGTAAAGCTCTGGTATCTCGTCCGGACTGTCTTGGAGGTCGGCATCCATAGTGATGACAACATCGCCTTCGCAATCCTTGAAACCATGATAGAGGGCAGGACTTTTTCCATAATTCCGACGGAACTTGATGCCATGGACTTCGGGGTTCTTGGAGGATAAGTCTTCAATCACCTGCCATGATTTGTCGGTGGAGCCATCGTTTACAAATATGATTTCATAGGAGAATTTCTTTTCGTCCATCACACGTTTGATCCATGCGTGAAGTTCGGGAAGGGATTCCTCTTCATTGTACAGAGGAACAATTACTGAGATGTCCATTGAATAAATATAAATATTTATTGGTTGAAATATTATGCAAATTTACGCCTTTTTGCCGACATATACAAATTTCACCTTTTATTTATGGATTTTATCGGCGTGTTTATTGACGAACTCTTTCCATGATTTCACGTGTGACTCGCTTTTGGGGATGTTCATCTGCAGGAAATGACAGTATGCGGCTCCAAGAGCATCGGTGGCGTCAAGTTGTTGATGCATGTCGGATTCTGGAATTTTCAGCATCCGCTGGAGCATTCCCGCCACTTGCTCTTTTGAAGCGTTTCCATTACCAGTGATAGCCATCTTAATCTTTTTGGGTTCGTATTCTGAAATCGGAATGTCACGCGTGATGGCTGCTGCAATGGCAACTCCTTGTGCCCTGCCTAACTTTAGCATTGACTGCACGTTCTTACCATAAAATGGAGCCTCAATCGACAGCTCGTCGGGAAGATAGGAGTCTATGATGCCAATCACACGCTTAAAGATGTGACCAAGGCGGAGATAGGGATCCTGGGTCTTATGAATATCAATAACGCCTAGGGCAATCAATTCAGCTTTGTTGCCTATTGCACGTAATACACCGTAACCCATTACACGGGTTCCAGGGTCTATTCCCAGTATGATACGTTCAACA
>OMUD01000292.1 GCA_900314125.1 uncultured Prevotellaceae bacterium
CTGAGCAGCTCAATTTCGTCGATGACGAGGGTCTTGGCCTTCAACTCTACGTCATTTCCTTTCCTTGCCATCTTGTAAGCCCTTTTACCATCAATTTTCACAGCAGAGAAGTTGGGCGGCACCTGCTTGATCTCGCCTACAAAGTGTTGGAGCACTTCTTCCACCATCTCCCTGCTGATGTGCTGGTAGGGGTAGGTTTGGTCTTCCTCCGTCTCCATGTCGAACGACGGAGTGGTGGCTCCGAGTTTCAGCGTGGCGATGTATTCCTTTGTTCCAGCCTGGAGCGTGTCGATTTGCTTGGTGGCTTTTCCTGTGCAGATGATGAGCACGCCCGTGGCCAGTGGGTCGAGAGTTCCCGCATGCCCCACTTTGAGGTTCTTGATGCCCAGCCTGTTGCACAGAATCCCCCTTACTTTTGACACGACTCTGAATGAAGTCATGGTGTAGGGCTTGTTGAAACAAAATATTTCTCCTTCTACGGGGTTGAGCATAGGCATTGGGTTGTGTTTGTATGAATCTTTGTCTGGCTTTCCTTGTTTTGTCTCATGCTGCCTGAGCCATGAGTGCTGTTTTTTATGCGAAGAGTTGCCAGATGATGGTGGCGAGTCCGACAATGGCGCAGTAGATGGCGAAATAGATGAGCTTGCCTTTCTTCACAAGGTTGATCATCCATCTGCATGCGAAACAACCGGTGATGAACGCTGCCAGGAATCCAACGATGAGTGCGGAAGTGGAAATACCGCTCATGGCTGCCGCCACTCCTTCCTCCATCATTTTCTTTACATCGAGCAGTGCCTCGCCGAGAATCGGTGGGATGACCATGAGGAAAGAGAATTGTGCGAGCTTTTCTTTTTTGTTGCCCAGCAGGAGACCGGTGCCGATGGTCGAGCCGGAGCGTGACAATCCCGGCAGTGCTGCGAATGCCTGTGCCACTCCGATGATGAGTGCGTCGAACATGGAGATGTGCTCTTTTTTCCTTGGCTTGGTAAAATAGGAGAATCCGAGCAGGGATGCGGTGACGAGCAAGCATACGCCAACCACCATCAGGCTGCTGAAATACTGCTCAATCTGGTCTTTGAAGCAGAGACCCACGATGCCGATTGGAATCATGGATATGATGATGTTGAGCACATAGTTCTGCTCCTCGTTGAGAGACCGTATTCCGTAAGGGCTTGGCACGATGCCTTTCCCCGTTTTGAAAAGTCCTTTGAAAATCCATGCCACCTCTTTCCACAAAATGACCAGCGTGCTCATGACGGTGGCCACATGCACGGCAATGGTGAAGGTGAGGATTTTGTCTGGGTCCTCCACTCCCAGGAGGTTTCCGGCGAGTGCCAGATGTCCGCTGCTGCTCACGGGCAGAAACTCCGTGAGACCTTGAAAAATGCCCATGATAAGGGCTTCAATCCATTCCATTTCGTTTTTTCTTTTTTATGCGTTTTCCTCTTTTTCTTTCTGATTCTGTCTGATGTCTTCCTTCTGGCTTTTGGAACGCCACAAAATGGCGAATACCACGAATAGGAATCCGAAAAGGCACACCATAGGCGCCACTACGATTCTTCTGGTGCTGAAGATATCAGGATTGAAGGCTTCTTCCGTGGTGCTGCCTCCCGACATGAGGATGAATCCGATAATCACGATGACTAGTCCCACAGCCAGGAGTATATAGTTCAATTTGCTGAATGCGAAATTTCTTTTTTCCATGATTTACAATTCTTTATAATAAAAGTTGATAAGAACCATTTAGATATGGTAGAGGTCGTTGCTCGACATCTTGAGGTATTTGTTGAGTGAGATGTAGGTGCAGAGGAATGTGATGAGGAGTCCGAAAATGATGACCGAAACTCCCACGATGGCCAGGGTCTGCATATCGATGATTTCGTTGATGCCGTCCACATAGTTGTAGAGCGCCCTGACGATGAAGAACAGCGCTGTGCAGGCCAAAGCCGATGAAACGATTCCCATCACGAAGGACTGCTTGAGGAACGGTCGGCGTATGAATCCCCATGATGCTCCAACGAGTTTCATGGTATTGATGAGGAAACGCCGAGCGAAGATGGTGAGTCTCACGGTGTTGTTGATGAGCCCGAACGAGATGAAAGTGAACAACGCTGCCAGGATGAGCAGGATGAGGGTCACTTTGTTGATGCCTTTGTTCATGGACTCCACAAGGTCTGGGTGATAGACCACATCGTTGATTTGAGGTTTCATCTTCAGTTGTGAAGTGATGCTCTCAAGGCTGTCCTTGCTGGTGAAGTCCTCAGCGATTTTGAGTTCCAACTCAGCCATGAATGGGTTGTAGCCCACGAATTCTGAAGGATCGGTTCCCAGCAACTCTTTGGCTTTCAGCTGCGCCTCTTCTTTAGAGATGTAGGTCTGCTCCTTGATGTAGCCGGTGTTGTCGAGGTCGGCCTGAAGGTCACGGAGCTCTTTTCCTTCCACATTCTCATTGAGATAGACGTTGACGATGACATTCTCCTTGAGATAAGTGGATGCTTTCTTTGCACTGATGACAAAAAGCACGATTGTTCCCAGCAGCATGAGCACGAACGTGGTGCTCACGAGCGATGTGAGGAATTGTGTGCTGAAATAACCGGTGTAAGATGTTTTTTTCTTTTTTGCCATTGTATATTGTTTTTGTTTTTTACGATTTCACATCACTTCCACTCCCTTGAGCGTGGCAGATGACGCCTCAGTGACTTTCACGTTGACAAAGTCGCCAACATGGTGTTCGCCTCTGTCGAACACGACCACCTTGTTCTGGCTTGTCCTTCCGAAGAGCTGGCTTCTGGAGCGTTTGCTCACTCCCTCCACGAGCACCTCAAACGTTTTTCCGATGTCTTTCCTGTAGCTTTCGGCGCTGAGCTCGTTTTGCAGAGCGATCATCTCATTGAGCCTTCTGAGCTTCACTTCCTCCGGCACATCGTCGGGCAGGTGTTTGGATGCGTAGGTGCCCGGACGCTCTGAGTATTTGAACATGAACGCTGAGTCGTAGGCACATTCTCTCATGAGCGAGAGGGACGCCTGGTGGTCTTCCTCGGTTTCGGAGTGGTAGCCCACAAAAATGTCGGTGGTGATTCCGCATTCAGGAAGTATTCTCCTGATGGCTTCCACGCGGCCGAGATACCATTCACGGGTATATTTCCTGTTCATGAGTTTGAGGATGCGGTTGCTTCCGCTCTGCACAGGCAAGTGGATGTGCTTGCAGATGTTGTCGTACTGCGCCATCACCTCGAGCGTGTGGTCGCTCATATCCTTAGGATGCGAGGTGGTGAATCTGATTCTCATCTGCGGTGCAGCCTCCGCCACTCTCTTGAGCAGTTCGGGGAAGTCCACCTCTCCGCATTTGTAGGAATTCACATTCTGTCCGAGCAGGGTCACCTCCTTGTAGTTCTTGTGCTTCAGGTCGTTCACTTCAGCGATGATGCTTTCAACATCCCTGCTTCTTTCCCTTCCTCTGGTGTAAGGTACGATGCAATAATGGCAGAAGTTGTTGCATCCTCTCATGATGCTCACGAATCCCGACACATGGTTGGCATGAATTCGGGTTGGGATGACGTCTTTGTAGGTCTCGGTGGTGGAAAGATCGATGTTGATGGCTTTCTCTCCCATCTCCGCCGCTGCGATGAGCTCAGGCATGTTGAGGTAGGAGTCGGGTCCAGCCACAAGATCCACATGGTGTTGATCAATGAGTTCTTCCCTCACCCGTTCCGCCATGCATCCCACCACTCCGATGATGAGCGGCTTGTTTTTTCGCTTAAGTCTGTAGTTGTGAAGAACTTCCAATCGGTTGATTATTTTATTTTCCGCATTCTGCCTGACGGAACAAGTGTTGAGCAAAATGGCATCCGCTTCGTCGAGATCCTCGCACGGATCATAGCCTGCCATCTTGAGAATAGAGGCAATAACCTCACTGTCCGCCACATTCATCTGGCAGCCATACGTTTCAATCAGAAGTTTCTTCATTTATAGAATGATTTTCGAAAATCTTTTGCAAAGTTACGAAAAAACGAGAGAAGAGCAAAATTTATTTTGCTTTTC
>OMUD01000117.1 GCA_900314125.1 uncultured Prevotellaceae bacterium
GGGACCTCCAGATTATGAGTCTGTTGCTCTAACCAACTGAGCTACAAGTCCGATGGTGAGAAAAGGGGAGGGGAGTGCCCTGGAATCTTTTCTCTGGTTGTGCTACCAGGATTCGAACCTGGACTGAGAGAACCAAAAACTCTAGTGCTGCCGTTACACCATAGCACAATCCTAAAAAGCGTTTGACAACCCGCACTGGCCAGGGGCCAAAAGTGCCTGTTGCAAATGCGACTGCAAAGGTATGATAATTTTCTGAAATGACCAAAAAAAAACTTTTTTTTGTGATTTTATTTTTGCTTTTTAGACGTTTGCGTCAAAATTTCGAGTAATTTACTCCTTTATATTTGCGAATTGTCGGATAAATTTATAACTTTGCATGAATTTTGCCTTGTTGTTCCCTATTTGATTGTTCAATTGGAACCGGGCGGGGCGAAGGATTAACTATTTGATTACTATGAGTAGCAAGGAGAAACCACTCATCCATAATAAAAGAAGAAACAAAATCCGTCTCCACCATGAAGGAAAGGAGACGCTGCTTTTGTGCGGCGTCATATTGGCAGCCGTGATAGGCTTGTCGCTCTGGCTCATCAAAGTCAAGTGGGTAGCTTATCTGATTATTTCCATATTTGCGGTGATTTATGTCATCCTCGTCAATTTCTTCAGGTGTCCTATCCGTATGTTCCAGGGCCCGACTTCCAAGACCGTGGTGGCTCCTGCCGACGGCAAGATTGTGGTGATAGAGGAAGTGGATGAGCAAGAGTATTTCCACGACCGTCGCCTGATGGTCTCCATCTTTATGAACCTCACGAACGTGCACGCCAACTGGATTCCTTGCGACGGCACGGTGGTGAAAGTGGAGCATCAGAACGGCAACTTCATGAAGGCCTATCTTCCGAAGGCCAGCACGGAGAACGAGCGCAGCATGGTGGTGATCCGCACTCCTCAGGGCGAGGAGGTGATGGCCCGCCAGATTGCCGGTGCGATGGCGCGAAGGATTGTCACATACGCCGAGGAAGGTCAGGAATGCTTCATCGACGACCACATGGGATTCATCAAGTTCGGTTCCAGGGTTGACGTCTATCTGCCGCTCGGCACGGAGATTTGCGTGAAGCTCAACCAAAAGACCGTCGGCGACGAGACTGTGATCGCACGGCTCAAATAAAGTTGAGTTTAAAATCCATCCATAGACATCATTCAGGATCAACGATAAACAATTTGCATCAATCGACACAATATGAAAAAACATATTCCAAACACGCTGACATGTTGCAATCTCATCTGCGGATGTATTGCAACATGTGCTGGTTTTCACGGGCAGTTCATGACGGCATTCCTGTTCATCATCTTCGGTGCCGTGTTCGACTTTTTCGACGGATTTGTGGCGCGTCTGCTCGGCGTTTCCGGACCGATGGGTGTGGAGCTCGACTCGCTGGCCGACGTCATCACGTTCGGACTGGCGCCGGCATCCATGATTTTCACCCTCTTCACCACGGTGTACTATCCAGAGGCCATGTATTCGCCGTTCTGGTTCAAGGTGATGCCGTTCACTGCATTCCTCATGCCCGCTTTCGCAGCCCTGAGGTTGGCCAAGTTCAACATCGACCCTTCGCAGCACGACGGATTTATCGGACTTCCCACACCGGCCTGTGCGCTCTTTTGGTCGGCACTCATCTCGAGCAGCACCAAATACCTCAACTCGCCGATGTTCAACGCTCCGTTCCTCTTTGCGTTCGTCCTCGTGTTCTGCCTGCTCATGGTGAGCAAGGTGCCGATGTTCAAGCTCAAGTTCGACAACTTCTCCACACGCACACCAGGCAACAAGACCAAGTTCCTTTTCCTTGGCGTGGCAGCCGTGTCGCTCATTGCGGCGGCCATCTTCGGAGCCACCGGCGGACATGTTGTCAGATATATGTCGAGAGTGCTTGCCGGTCTTATCGGATTCTATATCATTCTGTCTGTGGTGGTGATGTACCGCAAGGTGCTGAAGTCGTGATCCCATACTGGCATCTATTTTGCATTTGTAGTCAGAAACCAACGCTATAAATACCTGCCTATGGGATGTTTAGTCAGCATTCTTTTCTTCATCTTTTTCCCTGTCATTTATTTTTGGTATCAGATCAACAGGGCAAAAAGCAATTTCCGCGATTTTCATGAGCAGCAGATGCGCCAGCGCAGCGGCTCCACCTCATATTCTTCACAAGACACCCCATCTGAGGGGTCGGAAGCTGCCACAGCCGACACCCCTCAGGGCAAACGCCCCCACGTGTTCAAGCCTGGTGAGGGCGAGTATGTGGAGTTCAGCGAAGTGGACGACTGACACCTCTACTTTCAACCATAATCCCAACTCATTTCGTCCTAATGGCCGATTTGTGTTCAACCGAAACAACTGTGATGACACCTCTTTCCGACGATAAATACATGGACGAAGCGCTTGCCGAAGCCAGGAAGGCGCTGCAAAAGAACGAGATTCCCATCGGTGCCGTAGTGGTGGCCGACGGGATGGTCATCGGTCGTGGCCATAATCTCACAGAGACCCTCCACGATGTGACAGCCCATGCCGAGATGCTTGCCATTACAGCTGCCACGGAGCGCCTTGGCGGCAAGTATCTCGACAAATGCACCCTCTATGTCACCGTAGAGCCGTGCATCATGTGCGCCGGTGCTTTGGGATGGGCTCAGATGAGCCGTGTGGTGTATGGCGCACCGGATGTGAAGCGAGGCTTCCAGACTTTCGCTCCCAAGGCGCTGCATCCCAAGTGTCAGTGCGTGGGTGGCGTGAAAGAGCAGGAATGCGCACAGCTCATGAAAGACTTTTTCAAGCAGAAAAGATGATGGCTCACACTATTCTGCCAATAAAGAAAACGATAACTGACAACTAAAACTATTGAATGATGAAAAAGAGAATGATTAGCTTCATGCTGCTGACCCTCACGGTTTTGGCAGCCAAGGCGCAGGAGAATGTGTTCCGTCTCTCTGGCTCCCTCGAATCCACTGGTGACACCATCACGGTCTATTGTGTCGATCTGGCCCAGCGCAGGATTGTGGAAACCAAACCGGTTGCGGTCAGCGCAGACAAGTTTGAAACCACAATGGAGTTGGCCCAGCCCGTGATGCTCATGCTGCAGAACAAGCCTGCTCCAGGCAGACTCAATTCGCGCATACAGATTTTTGCCGTGCCGAATTCCCAATGCGCCATCAATGGCAAATGGCTTGACTATACCCTCAGTGGCGACCAGTTCTATCTGGACCTCAATGAGATAAAGCAGCTTACGGCAGAAACTGACAAGGCGATGCATGACCTCAGCTGGGAATGCCAGCAGCGTGCCAACAATGGCGAGAAGGAAGATGTGATTATGAAATATTATGAGGAGAAGTCTGCCCCGATTCTTGAAAAAAAGAACAAGCTGGTGATGGACTATGCGGCCTCTCATGGCAACCATGACGCCACCGCCACGCTTCTCATGGCAGTTGAGCCGGAGCAGGCACAGGGCCTCTGCGACAAACTGAGTGAGACGGTGCGTAACGGGCAGATGAAACCCATGATTGACGGCACGATGGCCCAAGTGAAGAAAGAGCTGGCCCGCAAGGAGCGTGAGAAAGATCTGGCTCCAGGCAAACCGGCACCCGACTTCACCCTCAACGACATCAACGGCAAGCCGCTCGCCCTCTCCAGTCTGAGAGGCAAGTATGTGGTGCTCGACTTCTGGGGCTCCTGGTGCGGATGGTGCATCAAGGGCATCCCTCAGATGAAAGAGTATTATGCCAAGTACAATGCCAAGATGGAGATTTTAGGCATCGACTGCAACGACACAGACCAGAAGTGGAAAGACGCTGTGGCAAAGTATGAGCTGCCTTGGAAGCACGTCTATCATCCGAAGGACGGCGAGGTCACCACGCTGTATGCCATCCAGGGCTACCCAACAAAGATTGTCATCGATCCTCAGGGAAACATCGCGAAAGTGGTGGTGGGTGAGGACCCTGCGTTCTACACCTATCTCGACGAGTTGCTGAAATAAGAAACGCAAAAACTGACTCCAAACCAATTTTAATAAAATAGAGATTATGAAAAAAATCTTTTTTGCAATGGCATTGGTTGCCGCATTCGGTCTCACCTCTTGCGGCAACAAGCAGTGCGACAAGTCGAAGGACTGCAAAGATTCCACAGCCACTGAGGAAGTGAAAACCGCAGAAACGGCTGTAGCCGATGAACCTCCTGCCGCTGAGCCTGCTGCAGAGTTGAAGGAAGGCGAGGCGGCTCCCGACTTCACGCTGAAGAACGTGGAGGGCAACGATGTGTCGCTCTCCAGCCTGAAAGGAAAATATGTGGTCGTTGACTTCTGGGGCACATGGTGTCCTTGGTGCGTGAAGGGCATCCCCGACATGAAGGCGTCTTACGAGAAATACAGCGACAAGATGGAAATCCTCAGCGTCGATTGTGGCGACACAGAGACCGACTGGAAGGATGCCGTGAAGGAGCACCAGATGACATGGACCAACGTCATCGACACCGAGAAGAACCCTGTCAGCGAACTTTACGGCGTTGACGGATTCCCTACCAAAATTGTGGTGGATCAAGAAGGTAAGGTGGCAAAGGTGGTCGTTGGTGAGGACCCTGCGTTCTACACCTATCTCGATGAGCTTTTCAAATAATTCAATTCGCTCCTACATTTCGCTTTCCGCATACAGAAGGGGCTTTACCGGTAGTGGTAAAGCCCCTTCTGCTGTATCTGCTTGTCGGCAAGTGAAATTCTGAAACCGTCGAGCCCTTCAGCAGTTGGAAATCCAGATGGCATCTCCTGCCGTCAGCAAATTGTTTTTTATCGGTTCAGCCGTTTGTATGTGCGTTTTGTGCCGTTGCTCAGGTGGTTCACTTCGATGTAGATGTGTCCGGTAGGCTGGCTCAGGCGAGTGCCTTGCAGGCTGAAGTATTCGGTCTTCACGATTGACGCGCTGCCTGCATCGCCCACGATGCTGCGGATGGCAGTCGTCTCAGGGTTCACAGCAGCCACTTTCGTGCCGTCCTCTTTCGTGTAGGCAGGGTAGTAGTCATCCACGCTCTCGGTGGCATCTTGATTCTCGCTGATCATGATGTCCTGCACCACGCTGTTGAGGAATACCTCCAGGTTGGTGTACCATCCGCATGGGTCGAGTGTCTTGGTGTTGGCGTCGCTGGCGCTGTTAGGGTTCAGTCCGTTGGCAGTCTCCCATGCGTCAGGCATTCCGTCCTTGTCCGTGTCGTAGCCGGCTTCGCGGGAGCCGGTTCCGAAATTGGCCTCAGTATAGCCATTCACGTCGGACACCAAGTCAATCCTTCCCGCTTTCTTAGTCACCGAGCCCTTGTAGGTGGCGGTGCCGTTCTTCGCTTCGGTCATGTAGCGCTCGTCCACCTCGTCGCGGATGAGTGAGGCTCCGGCGTATGCCATCACCTTCTGGTAAGCCTTCACGGCCGTGTGGGTGGTCACCAAGTCGGTGTAGGTAGGATTGTCGAGTTTGATTTTCACGCAGTCTTTTCCGCTGCTGTTCTTCGTGTAGGTCACGTCGCTGCCGTTGTAGTGGTTCGGGTCGAGGCTGTATTTCTCGTTGCTGATGGTGAACACACCGTCGTCGTAGGTCACTCCGCTCCAGTTGTTGTTCGTCACCGAGCTGTTGCCATACACCGTGTTGCCGGCGATGTAGTAGCGGCTGGTCATGTCCCAGTAAATCGGATAATTGTTCGCACTGGTGCTGTTGGCAATCGACACGGTGGTGATCCGGTTCGTGGTGGCGGCTGGTCCTGTCTTGTAGTAGTTGTTCACGATGTTCACTTTTCCACCGCCCGGACCACCGTAGCAACCGTTTCCGCAGTTGTAGATGAGGCAGTTGCGGAAGTCCACGTGCTCAGCCTGTACGGCGTTTTTCCAGCCATACTCATTGTAGTGGGTGTTGTCGGTGTATCCCGTCCAGTCGTAGCGTGCTCCGTTGAAGCGTGGTGAGCGGTTCCCCACGTGGCAGATCATGTTGTGGTGGAACGACGCCAATTTTCCGCCCCAGATGCCTCCGTAGCCGTGTGCGCCTTTGCCGTGTCCCGCATTGTTCAGGCTCTCGCCGAGGGTGCACCATTGCATGGTGAAGTTGTTGTTGTCGTAGAACGATGCCACCTCATCGATTGACCACGAGAAGGAGCAGTGGTCAAGAATCAGTGAGTTGAGGTGCCGGCACCACATGGCGTCAGCTCCGTCGTTCACGTCTTTCTCTTGTCCGCGTCGGAAGCGGATGAAGCGTATGATGATGTTGTTGCCGTTAGGGCATACGGTGTAGTAGCGCACAGTGATGCCGGGAGCTGGAGCCGTCTGTCCTGCAATGGTGGTGTTGGCACCGATGTTGAGCTGGCTTTTCAATGCAATCACGCCACCCACGTCGAACACCACCGTCTTTTTGTCCGACCCAGAGACAGCAGCCCTGAGTGAGCCTGTGCCCGAATCGTTCAGGTTGGTCACATGAACGATTTTTCCTCCGCGTCCTCCTGTAGTCAGACGTCCGTGTCCTTCTGCTCCTGGGAACGACGGCACTTCCTGACCGCTTGCTGTCAGGCTGACTGCTGCAAGCAGCATGCTTGCCAATATCGAAATTTTCATTGTGTGTAGGTGTTTGTAGTTTTCTGAATCGTTTAGTTTTGCAAAGATACGCAAAAAAGCGGTAAGCACCAAAATATCAGGTGCTATTTGGCTCCATTCC
>OMUD01000194.1 GCA_900314125.1 uncultured Prevotellaceae bacterium
ACTTCTTCGGGTTCCGGCTCGTCCACCTCGTCCATCATCAGGGTGCAGCCTGCGATGATGAATGTGGCGAAGAATGGCAGTAAACGCAACTTGCCAAATATATCTTTTCGTGTCATGGTCGTCGTCTGTTTTGAATGTTAGAAGTACAGTTGGTAAAGATTGCTGAGGGTTCCGTGTGCCTCGCCGTCGAAGGTGAGCGTCTCCGGATGTTCTCTCATCAGATGAGTCGCAGGGTCGTAGAGCATGAAGCGGATGGTTTCGCTGGCATAGACTTCGTCCTCGCCCGGCTCTGAATAGTTGAAGAGTTCGCTGCCGATGCGGAACTGGGTGTAGCGCACGCCATTCCATTCCTTCACCTCACCGATTGCCCGGCATTCGTTGCCCACGAAGGCACCCACCATCATGTTGCCAGACAGTGGCTCTCCGTTGTAGCGCACATCGGCATACACCACCGTCTCGTAAGGCCAGCTGTAAGGGTCGAACCGCCAGCCTGGCATCACCACCACGAGGAGGGAGTCTTCCTTGCGGTCCTGCACGCTGATGGCATGGAGGTATGCCTCGCCTTCTCCCATGGCAATCACCGTGTCGTTCATCACGCGGATGATGCTGTCGAAGTCGGTGTACCAGAATATCTCCACGTTGCTCACCACCTCAGGGGTGAACACCGGACGCACCATGAAGCTGTCACCCACCACGGCATAGAGGGTGTCGTTCTCCAGTTGCATCTCGTAGGCCTGCTGCACATTCTCATCGGTGTCCATGTCGATCATCCCGCATGAGGTGACCAATGCCCCAAGTGTGATTAGCAGTATGTTGAATCGTCGGTGTAATGCCTTCATATCGCTTTCTTTCTTATTGTAACTCATTGAATTGATATAATGCTGAGGGTTCAGTCCTTCCTAATTGGCGCTCACGCTCGCGGTGTTGGAGTGCTCGCTCTCACGGCCGTCCTTGTATTGGATGAAGATGTAGTAGGACGCGGTCTCGCCGTCGTTGAGCAGATAGTCGGTGAACGACCGCTCGTGGGAGTCGGCAGAGATGAGGAAGCGGGCGTCTTTGTCGTCAGGTCCCTGGCGGTAGATGCAGAAATACCAGTCGCCTGGATATTTCGGCGCTTCATCGAGTTCCCATGCCAACCGGGTCTCGCCTTTGCTCTTGTCGTAGGTGGCGAAGAGACGGATGGAGGCGCTGAACACGGCGTCGCCTTCCCATGAGGCGGAATAGACGAGACTTTCGTCGCTTGCCATGCCGTTCAGGCTCACACATTGTGCCATATATTCGTAGCGGTGGCTGCGGTTGTACTCCGGCATGTCGGTCACTTCGGCTGTCCAGTCAGTGAGTGCCAGGCTGTCGCCGTCGTAGGAGCCGATGTTGATCCATTGCTGGGTGCCTTCCAAACGGCGGTAAACCACCATCTTGGCCAGCTGTGCCTCGTTCGGAGCCACCCAGTGCATGTGCACGCCCTGCTCATCGGTCCAGGCGGAGTCGAGGTGTGCCACGCTCGGCGGAAGGTCGCTCGGACGCAGCACCTGCAGCACCTCGGAGTAGTCACCCACGTTGCTGCTGTAATCCACGGCGCGCACTTTGTAGTAGATATAACGTTGGTTGGCGTCCATCGCCACGGTATCCACGAAGATGGTGTCTTCCAGCTTGCCTTCGCTCTGGAGCATCCACTCATGGGTGGTGTCGTTGGCGAACGCCACCTCATAGTAATCCACGTCGTCGGCCGGAATCTGCCAGCTCAGCGTGATGGTGCCATCCTCGTTGTTGGTCTGGGCGCTGAGTCCTGTAGGAGCTGCCGGTGCCCGCAGGTCGGTCAGACGCATGTAGCGTGGCAGTGACCGGCTTTCGTTGTGTCCGGCGTCGTAGGCGGCGATGCAGACATAGCCTGATGAGAGGTCGCTCACGTCGAGGGTGACCATCGTGTCGGAAGGGGCGAGCATCTGCGTGGTGAGCTTCTTCCATTCGTCGCCCATGGTCTTCTCGTTGTTGTAGAGCACCTCATAACCCAGCATGTCGGCCTCCATCGTGTCTTTCTCGAAGTAGATGGTGGCTTTCACCTCCTTCATCAGGTCCATGGTGTCGGGACGGTCGATGTCGATGAGGTAGATCTCAGGTGCGCGAGGCGGATCCATATCCTTCAGCTGGACGGTGTGGATGGGCGATGCCTCGGTGAGGTCGCCGAAAGCGTCGTGGGCATAGATTTTGTAGTCGTAGCTGCCCGGGCTTTCCACTTCGTCGTTGTAGTAGCAGTCGAGGGTGTCGAGGTCGTTGTGCATGATCACGTACGGACGTTCGTTCAGTTTTTTCCAGTTCTCGCCCGAGCCGGTAGGGCGGCGGTAAATCTCGTAGCTGGTGTAGCGGCCGAGGTCTTCCCACCATATTCTCGTGGAGCAGTGTGCCACGGCGCTGTCGCCCATCTCAGGGGCGAATGGCTCCGGAGTGTAACGCTCGTTCTTGATGCTCTCCACATGGCCGCTCATAATCGGCAGGTGACCAGTGGTGTCCATCACGGTTGGTTGCACGATATACTCGTATTCTTTTCCGCGCTCAGCAGTCTTGTCGGTCAGACGGAGCGCCATCATGTTGGCCACGTCGGGACGGAGCTCGGCGGCGAGCATCGCCATTCCGTAGTGCATCTGCTGGTCGTCGTAAAGCTCGCGCAGCGAACCTAAGGTGCCGGCGGCGCTTTCGGTCTGGTCGGGCTTTATCTCGCCACCTCCGTAGAGCAGCTGCATGGCCATCTGCGGGATGCTGTCGAGCGTGTCGGGATACACGGCGCGGAACCGCTCGTAGCTTGCCGGCTTGAGCGCGTAGGCCAGGGTGTCGATGGTGAAGTCACTCCCTTTCGAAAGTCTGAGCACATTCACACCCACCTCGTTGAGGTGCTGCCAAACCACATAGTCCTCTGGTGCCCAGCGCAGCACGATGCTGTCGCCATAGCTGCGGGCGATGAGGGCGATTTTTGCCAGGATCTGGGTGTGGCGAACCGTGTCGGCAAAGAGTGCGGCGGTGTCGCGCACCTCGCCTGGAAGGTATTTCATGACTACTTCCTCGGTGTCCAGCGGAAGGGTATCGGAACCCGTAGCAGGGCTGTAAGGGTCGATGATCGTGTCTCCCTCCACCCACGGCTCTGCATTCTGCAGCCATTTTCCACCGTTGTTCAGGAAGTTGGAATATGCGCCCGACACCATCAGTGTCAGGATAATCGCAGTCAATATTTTCGGAAGTGATTTCATATCGTTGTTATGTGTCCTGTTCTTGCTTGATATTTATTGCTCAATAGCCGGTTTACCAATTGGAGTTCAGCACGTCGCTGACATTGAATGTCTCAAAGGTGTTGCCGTTGTTCAGACCGTTGACCACAATGTATTGTCCATCGACATAGTCATAGGCGTTGATGCGGTAAACGGAGAAGTTGGCGTTCGAGATGCGTGACTTCATGTCTCTGGTGATCGTGAAACTTTCTTTCGGACGTGTTTTCGAACCATTGACCTTGTGGTCCATTGAGCCACCGATGAATCCGAAGTAGATTTCCTCACTCAGGTTCTCATGTCCACGCTCATCGCTCTTTTGCATGTCGTCGAATGCGCCCCACATCGTTACCTTCTTCCTTGAGCCCTTGTTGGCAAACTGTGAGCCCCAGAGGATAGGGTATTGGTAGTAAGGAACCTCCACCTTGTCGCTGCCGTAAGTGTAGGTGTCGTAGGTGCCGACGCGGGCATTGTTCCAGTTCTCCACCTTGTTCACTTTCTTGGTCTCATAATTATAGCCACCGAGGTTGAATACTGACTGACAGTTGCTGCTGATGCGCGAGGAGATTCCGCTGGCCAGTACGTATGGACTGTAGAGCTGGCTGATGATAGGACTTACCATCTTCACATTCGTGGACGAACGATTAGGAATAGGAATGCGCCTCAAACCGCTCGTCACGTAAGAGTAGGCGTTGTTGTCGATGTATGGCATCGGGAACCGTGCGTTCTGCCCCCATTTGTCATAGGTATAGACCGACATGTCGCGCACCTTCTCATAGTTGTCGTAGATTCGGTAGCTGACACCCTTTCCCAAAGAGCCTTCATAGACTCCGTCGGCAGTGGAGTAGATGAGCGACTGGCTGGTGGTGGCTGCGGCTTTGATGCGTTCTGCACTGAGTCTCCAGCCTCCTACGAATGCAAAGTTCGACAAGTAGCTCAGATACCAGTAAGGGTCGGAGAGTCTCAGCAGTGTGCCGTTCTGTTTCAGACCGTCTTGCTGGGCGATGGTCTTGTCGGACGCACGGTATGGTTTGCCGTACTTCCAAGTGACACTGTTCAAGCGTGCGCTGACGAACGGATAGTCGTATGCGGTGGTGTAACCATTGCCGTAACCGGTTCGCCAGTTGCCGTTAACGGTATATACAGGGATTTTTGCCACTCTTGTGCTTTGGGTGCTGATTTTGCCGTTCTTGTCTTTTGAACTCGTTTCATAGTCGAGTGTGATGTAATAGTGATTACCGCTGGTCACACCTGAGAACGACCTTGCAGGTTGCATGTTGAGGGTCTTTCCACTTTCGTTGCTCGTGGTGAACCAGGAATTGTTGACCTCATCGAGTTTCTTCCAAGAACTGTTGTAAAGCCTCCATTTCAGCGTGCCTTTCCTGAAGGCCTTGCCTTGGAGGTTCGCCTTCAATGCGATGGTCGGCGCTTTCACGTCGCTCACGTATGCGGTCTCGAAATTCTTGATGTCGTTGATTTGGTTCAGGTGAGATGGGTAGGCCAGTGCCACGTAGTCCTGCAGGTCAACCACGTCGTCGATGGCTTTGCTCGGACCTGTGCAGAAGTAGTAGGTCTTGGTCTGTCTCCATGGCTTGTGGGTATATTTGCCGGTCTTGGTGTCGAAATAAACCGGATTCACCTCACGTCCCTGCTCAATCTCAGAAGCCCAGCCCGTCACTTCCATCTTGTAGTAGCGGTTAGGGTTGAAGTACATCATGTCGATGGAGTGCTCACTGCGTGAGTTGCCCTTGAAGTAATAGTAACGTGTGCTGGTAGGGTAGGAGCTGCTCTTGCTGCTGTATTCATAAAGGATGATGTAAGGGTCGCTCCTGAAGACGAAGGTTCTTGAAGCCAACGACTTCAGCTGTTCCTTGTCGGCATCGAACTGCTTCGAAAGCCTTGCGAGCTCTGTCTCGTCGAGCACACGGAAATGTTCGTTGAGCGGTGCGTCGGTGGAGATGGTTGGCCGTACGGTCTGGGTAGGGTCAATCCTCCGTGATGCGTTCCATCCGTTGGTCTTGGTGGTGTCGGCGATGGAGCACTCACCGAAGAGCTGGAAGTTGTCGAGTGCGTTGCCCATGAAGAGGTCGCAGCGGTCGCCGCATTCAAACTTGAATGAGCGGTTCATGTTCACCAGTCCGTTGAGCAGGCGTAGCTTCACGCGGGCCTTGCCGGTGAAGTAGGTCGGTTTCGGACCGCCCATGTTGAGCACGCCTCCGATGCCGGCATCCACGATGTCGAAGTCTTTCTTGAAGAATCCGAGGTTGATGCGCAGGCCGAACTTGGCGTAGAGGTAAGCGTAGAGCTGACCTTCGCCATACCATCCGTTCCATCCTGGCTTGCGGCCCAGGTTCGTACAGGTGGCGTTGGAGGAAAGTTTCTGCAGACTCATGTCGAATCCTGCGGTGGCGCCCATGTTGCCGTAGAAGATGCCGAGGTCAATATCTACATAGCCATAGACTTGCGCACCGAGCATCACACCGCCGCGGGTGTCGGCCTTGAAGTCCTGCAGGGCGCGGGTACGTGCCCTTGTGGCTTTGCTCACGTCGTCGCTCACCACGCCGCTTCCTTTCGAACTTCCGTCGAGGAAGTTGCTCACTTCTGATGGGATTGGTGGCAGCTGACCGTTGTTTGGAAGCTCGTTTCCGATGCAGAGGTAGGCGTTGGCGCCGATCTTCACGCTCACAATCTTGCTCTTGAAGTCGATGAGGGTGAACGAGCAGCGTTTCTTGTAGTCCGGCTCACCTAAATACAAGTGCCATTTCACAGGACTCTGGGTCTTGCCGTTCTTCTTCATCGTGATCTTGAAGTCGAGGGTGATGGTGGCTCCCGCACTGGCTTTCACCGAGCTGTCGCCGCCTTTGGCCTTGGTCTTGTGGTTTTTGTTGGCGCCGGTGTTCTCGTCAATCTTGCCTTTCAGACCTTGCTTCACGTTGCCCACGGCTTTCTCATAGCCTGAGTTCAGCTGTTTCATCAGGCTGCCCAGACGGTTGTATTCGCCGGCATATTGGTTGGCGAGTTTCGCGCCGTCGGCTTTGGCATCCACGGTCACGTTGAGGGCGAAGAACTTGTCGGTGTTGTCGTGCTGATAGACGATGCTGGCTTTGGAATCCACCAATCCGGAGACTGCCTTGATGGCACCTTCAAACATGAAGGTGGTCAGGCGTTTGTACGACTTGTCATACACCACAGTCATGTCGAAGTCGCCGTTCAGCATCTCTTTGCCTGCTGTGGTGCTCAAGCCCATGCCGGCTATCACTCCGATGAGGTCCTTCTGCGGAGTGGCGCTGTTCGTGCCGCTCTTCTTGCAGTTGAAATAGAACCCGCCCTTGATGCTGTTGATCACCACTGGGTCGAGATGCAGACCCGTGGCGCTGCCGAGCTTGATGTTGAAGAATCCCCAGGTGTATTTGGTGCTGCCACTGGCGTATTTGTAGAATCCACCGTTGGTATCTACAGTGAAAAGGTCACCTGGCATGGTGATTTTCAGAGAACCACCATAGCCTTCACTCTTGTTGGCGTCAGTACTGCTGCTGGCTTCCAAACTGCCCTTGAGCGTGAGGCCGGCAAACGAGGTGTTGAGCGAGATTTTGTCGAACTTCGTGCTGCTGTACGACATCTTGAAGTTGGAGATGTTGCTGAGGTTCTGCACGTTCGATACGATGGTGATGCCTGCGGTGGCGCTGATGTCTATGCCCTTCACCAAGGCAATCTTGCCCACGAGAGAAGTGTTCAGCTTGTTGTTGGCATAGTTGAACTTGTAGTCTTTGAGCGAGAGGCTGAACGGACCGAGGGTCTTCTCAGCGGATGCCAGCGACCAGCGGCCGGTGTGGAAATAGCAACTGTTGCTGAGTTTGATTTCCTTGCCGGCATAAAGGGTCGTTCCCTTGCTGTCTTTCTTGCCTCCCTGCTGAAGTTCTTTCTCGTATTGTGAAGTCCATTCTGAGCAGTTGGCGATGCGCATGTGGCTGAAGTGGATGCCTGGAATCTCAAACTTCATTGGCAGGTTCTTGGCTTTCTGGTTCAGGTAGCTTGTGCCGCCCACGGTCACGTCGCCTCCCATCACCAGCTCCACTTTCGTCTTCAACGCCCCGCCTGGAGTGGTAGGGGTGGCCTCCACGAGCATGTAGGTCTGCTTCTTGTTCCAGGTGGCTTTGGCCAGGATGAAGTCGAGACTGAGCTTGTCGGTCTGCTGGGTCTTGAAGATATAGGCGTAGTCGCCGCTCGGCGCACCGTTCTTCATGATGCGCAGGATGTTGCAGGTGTAGGCAATCTGACCTTCCAGCAGCGGAACGTCAAACTTGCCGTTGAACTTGCAGTTCTTGAAGTCGTTCTGGAGGAATGAGAGGTTGATGTTGTCGAGCGAGAAGCTCCATCCGCCCAGCTTACCCGTTTTGGCGCTGAGCACATCCTGGGCATTCAGCTCCAGTGAGGCTCCACTCTTGTCGAAGAACATGTTGTCGGCGGAGATGGTCAACCGCTTGTTGCCGCTCGTACCCACTTCCAAAGATTTCGGGAACTCCACACCCACGGTCTTGATGTACAGACCCTGCCAGTCGGTGTTGTCCCATCGGGTCACACCTGCCTTGCTCTTCTGATAGTTGGTTGGGAAACTGCCCATCTTGGCTGAGTTGCGGTAGCGGGAGTGGTCATAAACGATGTTCGAGGCTTTGAAGGTCCAGCCCGGCAGGTCATCCACCTGGAAGTTGTCGATGCTCACGTCGTCCACGAGGAAGTCCTCCCAGTCGGCCACGCTGGCCTGGATGTGCATCGTAGGGTTCTGGGTGGTGGCTGTGCCGCCCACGTCCTTCTTGAGTTTGGGGATGTTCATGTCGATGTCCACACCCAGAATTTCAAACTTATAGTCATGCCATGCCACGTAGCATCCGTCGTTCGGCGTGATCACATTCTTCGGCGCCTTGAACTTCATGGTATAAGTGGTCTTTGGATCCTTGATGGTGAAGTCGCTCAGCAGCGCCAGGGTTCCGCTCTCCGGAATGATTTTGTCCGGAGATATACAGATGCGCGGCGCACCGAGAACAAGAATCTCATCATCGGTGTATTTGGTGTCGGGCAGGGTGAACTCACCCATGATGTTCATCGTGGCGTAGTCGGCTGCGAAGGTCATGCCCACAATCTGGATATCCACCGGAGAGCTGTTCACGCTCTTCGGCACTGACAAGGGCATGTAGGCACGGTCTATCGAGCCTTTCAGGATGCCCTGTCCAGTCTTGATATACTTATAGTATTTGGCGAGTTTGAGTTTTTTGGCGATGTCGCCGGCGCCCGCGTTCTGAAGCTGGTCGCGGGAGGTCAGGCCGGTCTCGCCGATGAGGTTGTCGATTCCCCAGTCGGAGAACAGCTTGTCAACTGCCTGCATGTCGGTCATCGACGCTTTCGAGGGGTCCGCATAGCTGGTGGCCTTGCCTTGATAGACGATGTGGTCGCTGTTGATGCCTAAGTCGTCGAACTGCACGCACACGCCCACCTTGAAGCCCATGGGAGTCCAGTCCACTCGGCCTTTGCCTTTGAAAAGGCCACTGCCTTTCTTCTCTATCTCATCGATGGTCATCGTGTATTCACCGATGGCCACGGTTTTTCCTTTGAGCGATGAGGCACTTTCTGACGTGGCTTCCCTGTTGCTGATGCTCACGGTGCTGGAACACTCGAAATATTTCTTCGACAGGCGCTCGATATACCCGAAATCCACGAGGTTGACCGTGTCGTTCACAAACGCCACACTGCGTCCTTTCGTCACACTGGGGGTGACCCTGAGCAGCAGGTAGTCGCCTGCCTCCACTTTCCCCAACAGGGAGTTCCAGTCAATCTTGCAGTTCTTGTCCTTGGTCTTTTGGGTGAAGAGAGGCTTTTTCTTCACCGCACTCTCCTTGTCGCCTTCCTTGCCGCCGTTGAACAGCTCCACGGTGTAGCTGAATTCCAGTGTGTCGGCCTGCAGACCCTCACCGCCTAAGTGGCGGACGGGGTCCCATACGGCATCCACGTCATCGCCTGCGAAGAGCTTGCGGTAGTTGCCGCCGTTCTCCATGAAGTCGGGCTTGGTGATGCGGGGGTTGCGGAAGGTGTAGAGTGAGTCGGGATTGATCTGCTCCGCCATTCCTGTTCCTCCGAACAGGATTTTGGGATCTTTCTCGTCCTTATCCTTATCTTTATCTTTGTCGTCTTCCTTCTTATCGTCTCCCTCTTTCTTTTCTTCTTCTTTCTCAACCTCTGGCTCTTCGTTCACCTTGATCTTGAAGACGATAGGCTCGCTCTTTCCGTTGTTCTCAATCATCACGTAGTCGAGCGCGTTGCCTGATGCCGGCACGGCGGTGAGCTGGGCGGCATAGCGCTTGTTGGCGTTGAACTCAGAGAGCACGATGTTCTGAGGGATGATGCACTGCGGCACATAGAGGCGGTCACGCTGATAGACGGTCGGTGCGCGGTCGAGGGCGTGGGTCACGCTCCATCCCTGCGGAATCTCCACCACGCGCAGCGAATACTCATAGCGCGAGAGGCTGCTGTTGCAGGTGATGGTTGGGATGGTCCACGAGAAGAGGGCGTTCAGCGGGTCAAGCTCTGCCACGTCGGCGTCTTTCGATGCCAATGTGCTCGGCAGCAGGAACCGTGGCGCCTGGGCCTTGTAGCAGACGGTGAAGGTGCATTGGCCTCCTGTAGGACTGCTCACCACCACTGGGGTCTGCATCTGCGGCTTGCTCCAGCGGTAGGCGGTGATGTGCGCCCTGTACTGACCTTCAGGCAGGAGTCCGAACTTGCCCTTGGCATAGTCGCTGAAGAGGTTCGCCGGACAGCTGATCTCGCTCTGCGGGATGTGGTCGAAGAGATGCTTCATCTCCGACGAGGTGAGGGCTATCTGGCTGTTGGGCGGCACGATAATCGGCGACTGTGGCTGACGGCGTGCCGGCGTGGACAGCGAGAGTCCGTTGTCGGGCATGAACTGCTCAATCTGGATGCCCAGATGCACATATTGCGGCTCCGAGGTGGTGTTGGTCAGCTGGAGCATGAAATACTTGCCTGGATTGGCCAGGTAGAGCATCACCTGCGGTGGCAGCACCTGCTGTACGGGTGTGATGTTCACAATCACCTCCTGTGCGGACGCGGCGAGTGAGCCTGCCATCAGTAGGATGCTGAGAACTATATGTCGAAGTCTTGTTGTCATATCTCGTTTGTGTTATATAGCCTTGTGGATGATTTCCTGATTCCTTGCGGCTGACGGGCAGCCGGGTCTGCAACTCTTGTCTTTATTCGTCGGCCGGAGCCTTTGCCTTGCGCTTGATGCCGAAGGCTGGGAGCGTGTAGGCATAGCTGAAGGTCACGTTCACGTCGGTGTCGTCGAGCTTGCTGCGCGTGCGGCTGAGGTTCACGTCACCGTATTTGTTGATGCCGGCCTGAAGGGAGAAGGCGTGGTCTTTCTTGATGGTGTAGGTGGCGCTCAGGTTGCCGCCGATCGACATGCTCTTCGAATCACCCTTCATCTCGTTGTAGCAGATGGAGGTGGTGGCGGAGAGCTTCAGGTTTTTCTCTTTGAGGAAGGAGCGTGATGCGCCGAAGGTGCATACATCGCTCGTGTAGCGCGCCGAGGTGTTTTTCGACAGCTGGTGGCTCAGGCTCACGCTGAAATCCACTTCCCATGGCTTCACCTCCATGTCGTAGGAGGCGCCTAAGGCCAAGCTCTTCACGTCGCTGCTGCCGTCGGCGAATTTGTTCAGGTCTTTGTTCTCGGTGTAGGAGGCGGAGAGTGCCACGGTGTGGCCCAGGGTCTCTCCGTCGAGCGCATACTGAGGAGTGAGGGTGTAGGACGACATGCGGCGGTTCACCCTTGTGGTGTCGTTCACCTGCATGGTGCCGTCGCTCTGGTTCTGCAGGTAGCCGCTGTAGGCTGCGGTCACGGCGAAATGGTCGCCAATGCGCGATGCGGCGTTCAGTCCATAAACATATCCGTTGGTGGTGTAAAGCTGTTCTTTCGTCAGGTTGTCCGACTGTCCGGAGAAGGTTCCCGACAGCGCCACTTTGTTGAACAGCGTGGTACTCATCGTCACGCCCAGGCTGTGGTAGTTGTTGCTCATGTAGTAGGTACCGAGCGACTTGTAGTCGGGCTGGATGAACTTATAGGTGATGCTGGCATCCACTCCTCCGTAGCTCAGGTTCAGACTGGCGTCGCCGGCGAAGCGGGCCAGGGTGGAGTAGCGGGTGGTGAAAATCTTGTCGAAGTCCTCTGTCTCGTCGGTCACGATCTTAGGTGCCTCCTTGTCGGTGTTGAACACGGACATGGCTGCGTTGGCGGTGAACGACATCCAGGAGAACGGGGTCACACACCCTTTCAGACCGACCACGAGGTTTTCCTGAGCTGCCATGCTCTCGCGCCATTTCTCATCGATGGAACTGGCCACGTCGTAGGCTCGCAGGAGATAGAGGTCGATGTAGTTCTTTTTGGTTCCGTAGCCCACTTTGAATCCCCATCCCACGCGCTTCATCTGCGGGGTTCTGGCCAGCGGGTCGGACGGGTCGTCGTTGATGGCTTTCTGCAGGATTCCGTAGAAAGCGCCGGTGCGGAACTTGTTGTGCTCATATTCCAGTCCCACGCCGTTGAACGACATGTCCATCACGTACTTCGACATCGCCATGGTGCTCTCTCCGATGTAGCCCGTCCAGTCCTTGTACTGAGGCATGAACGCGAGCGACAGGTGTGGATAGTTGTACTCCACGTTGCTGTTGCTGTAGGAAATGGCAAACGGCATGCTGATGCCGTAGAGCGCCACGTTCATGTTGGCATAGAGCATGGTGCTGAACGGTGAGCCGTATTCCGTGCCTGCGGATGAGTAGCGGTAGGTGTTTTGGGTGCCGATGGTACCCGTGATGATCAGAGGGTCGCTCTGGGCAATCTCAGATATATTCTGCCCCCTTGCCTTGACGTGTGCCAGCAGGAATCCCGCCAAGAGCAATAATATTATATGTGTCTTTCTTGACATATTTTAATATTTGAGTGTTGTAACCCTGTTTTTGTGATAATGGAGCTGCAACGCAGTCTCCTGCGTTGCAGCTCATGAGAGGTGGTGGGCTTATTTCAGGCCTTTCACCGTTTTTCCGTCTTTGCTTCTGAGGATGTTGATGCCCTTCTGGGTCTGGGTAAGCTTGCGGCCCGACAGGTCGTAAACTTCTGTGGCATTGCTGTCGGCTGCGGCTTCCACCGTGCTGATGGCCGTGGCTCCACTGCTTGTCAGGGTCACCGGTGCCTTGAGGGTGCCCGCACTGAAGGAGTAGGAGAGTTGCTCGTTCAAGTCAATGATGCTGTTGTCGGTCTTGCTGAAGAGGCGGAACTCTATCCTCTCTCCAGTCTTACCGCTCACGTTGATGAACATCAGACCGTTCTTGGCGGCGGTTCCGTAGCCGCGGCACTCACCGTTCACGAACGCACCAACGATGTAGTCTTCAGGATTGTCGATGTTCTTCAGAGTGGCAATCACCGGCATGTTGTCGGCAAAGCGCGAGTGGTCGGAAGTCCATCCGGTCAGTTCGCTGAGGTTGTGTTTGTTCACACCATTGCCATTGTCGGTCTCTTCCATCGGCAGGTAGTTGAAGTTCACCTTCGTGCCTGTGCCGGTGGCATAGTAGATGTAACCTTTACCAGGAGTGAGGATCAGTGGGTCGCTCTCGCTGGTCTGCCAGGTGCCTGCTGAGTAAGTGGCGAAGTTGTCCTTGCCGATGATCATGTCGCCGTTATTGGCGTTCTCAGCCCACTCGCAGTTCACGTTGTGGGCGAACGAGCTGGTGTAGGCAATCCAGTTGTAGCCTTTATTCAGAGTTACACCGTTCGGCAGAATCTCCTGGTAGGTGCTTTCTGACTGAACGTCAGTGCCCAGGTGGAGCCTGAAGCCTGTGTCACTCTTCACCTTATACATGCCGGCTTCTGGTGTCAGCTCGGTGATGTCGCCGAACACACCCAGCTTAGGGTCATTGTAAAGCAGCTGGGTCTGTGAGCGCATCTCAACCACGCTGTCCTGAACTGCAATGATATATGTCTCCCTGTTTTTCAGAGGAAGACTGTTCGCACCTTCTGGGAGGGCGTTCACGCTGATCCAGTCCCATCCAGGTTCGGAAACCAGCACGGCGTTGATGTAGAGTTGGCCGCCTACGGTGTTCTCTGTTCCATCTGCGCTGTATTCGTTGATGTATTCTCCGTCGTAAAGCACGAAGTAGTTGAACACACCGTAGGCACGTCCTGTCAGGTTCCATTTCAGACCGGTCTTGTCGGCTGCCACGGCTGTGGCCACCGGACCCACGTTGTCTGTGTAGTCGAACTCAAAGCTGATTTTCGATGGGTCGAAGTCGTCGCCCTTCAAGTCGGTCAGGGTGATGGTGGTGGTTTCGTTGTTGAACAGCTGAACGATGGCAGGACATTTCAGGCTGACAGGCTCTTTCACGGTGATGGTGAGGTTGGCCGATACGTCAGGGTAGTCCCTGCAGTAGAACTTCACGGTGTAGGTGCCGGCGGCGGTGATGGTTCCTTTCTCGTTGATTCCTGCTGCCTCCACCCATTGATAGTCGTAGCTCTTGTCGGTGGCGTTGTCTGGAAGCACGGTTACGGAGAGCTGTTGGGTGCGCCGCAGGTCGTCGATGAGGTTGTTGATGTTGTCGCCGATGGCCCCCTCAATGGAGGTTGGACTCACCGTGATGCTGGTAGGCGGGATGGTGGCGGCTGTGATATATACCGAAGTGCCGGCATTGAACGTCTTCGGACCGGCATCTGCGTTGTAGTTCGGACCAGTCACATTCAGGCCCAGATAGCCTCTGGTGCATTCTTGCTTGGCGGTCAGTACGTTCTTTGAATCTACGGAGAACCAAGATTCGCTGTTGGCATAGTCCCATGTGAGGGTGAGGGCACTGTTGAGCTTGGAGTTGGTGGTCTCCGTCGTTTTCTGTGCTTTCCCGCCCACCATGTAGGAGATGTCGTTGGTCAGGTCGTAGGTGAACGGCAGCACGCCTTCAATCTCAATCTTCGACGACAGCGTCACTCCTGTGAGCGGATCGACGCGCAGTACGAACGGAGTGGTGTGGGCGGATGCCTCGTAGTTCCAGGTCTCAGTTTTTTTCAGGTCGTATTCCAAGCCGTCGTAGAACACCTTGAAGGTGATGGTCTTGCCGGTGTCTTCCTGGATGTTTCCGCGAACCTCGAGCAGGGTCTGGGCTGTGGCCTGAGAATTGCCCACAAAGGCTGTTCCGCGGACCTCATCATCCACGAATGCGGCGATTTCCACGTAGTCGTTGCCTGTGGCAACAGTTTCTCCGAGATAGAACTGCACAAAGAGTGGAGCTCTGTCCTCATAGTCGTTCACGCTTGGAGCGGTCCAGTGGTCTGCAAATGCAGAGCTCATGCCTGTGAACAGGCACAATAGGGTTAATAATGTTTTTCTCATCTTATGAAGGTTTGTATTGTTAATAATCCGTTGATTCAAACTCGGTCTCTATCGACACGGATATGTATAGCTTTAGGCAAATTTCGTTATTTTTTTTAACAATAGCCAATCGTGAGTGTTAATTTATGTTAATTGTAGGCTTGTAGGTTGCGTTTTATATCAGTCTGCTGTGTTTTCCTGTGGTGTGGTGTCAGTATTTATTTTTTCTTCCGTCTCGTAGATGGCGTCGATAAGGCGGGTGATGTCGGCTTTCAGACGTTGGAAAATGTCGGCGTCCTTGAAGTCGGTGTTGCGGTGGAGCATCTGGTCCACGGGGCACTGGCTGTGGTTGTAGCTGGCGAGCTCATTGTCGGTCTGCTGCTTGTGGCCGTTGCCCAGGCTTTTGATCTCCCGCTCGCGCTCTCGCCGGAGGATGGTGCACACGGGGTCCATGGCGGCCATCACCACGTTGTCCATGATGTGGTGGCCTTGTATGAAAAGATAGACGTTGTCGCGCGTCACGCCCAGCTTTTCCAACTCTTCTTTCAGCGGTCCCAGCTTGCCTTTGGCCTCCTGGTAGTTCTGCTGCATCCATGCCACCTTGCGGTTCACCTTACGCCGCAGCTCCTCGAGTGCGTCGATGGGTTTCCAAATGTTGAGCTTATCCACCGCCACAAAGTTCAGGAACGTGTTGAGCGGCATGTCTTTGTATTGCTGGCGCCTGTAGAGCCACACCGACCACACGAAGAGCTCATACACGATGTTGCTGTAGAGCTTCATGTATTCTTCGAAGTCGAAAATCTGGTGGTCGTTGAGCGTGGTCATCACGCACACCTCATGGAGCGAAGGGGCGTAACACTGGTAGTTCTCAATGGAGTAGGCGTAGGTGTGGAGCACGAAGGGATTGGAGAGCATGTCGCGGGACGATGGGGAGCGGCCTTGCAGCAGGTAGTCGTAGTCGGCATCCACGCAGGCAATCATATAGTTGCCCAAGTTCTTGCCCAAGCGGTTCATCATCGCTTGTTTCTTGCCGCGCGAGAGGTCGGTGCGCGAAGGAAGCATCACCTCAAACTGCAGGTCGTCGCGTTTGAAGTCGTCGAGCACACTGCGCCAGAAGAAGATGTCGGTGTAGCTTTCCACGTATGCCACGATCTTCTTCTTACCTTTGCCCTGCGGGTGCAGCTTGCTGGCTGCCTCTATGAATTTGGAGTTCAGGTTTCCTGTCAGTCGTTTGCTCATCGCATTCCTGTGCTTTTAAGAGTACTGAAGCTGATTTGAAGAACAACCTTTAGGGGGATGGTCGTCTTGCGTGGTTTTTCGTTTTTCCAATCAGAGGGGGTGCGAGTCCTCAATTGGGGTTGGTGATTTCCTCCACCTCAATCACGCAGTCCTGCCAGCCGTCCATGATCAGCGCGGGCGCATGGGTGGACATGATGACCTGGGCTTTGGGATTGAGCTGCCGGATGAGGCTGATGAGCTGCTGCTGCCATTCGATGTGGAGGCTCACTTCAGGCTCGTCCATGATGAGGGCGTGGGGCTCGCCATCCTCCACCAGCACGGTGAGCAGAATCACGAGCATCTGCTTCTCGCCGGAGGAGAGCTGATAAGGGGTGAGCGTGTCACCGTTCTGGAAGAACTGGATTTCGTTGCTCTTGCGGTCTATTTTCTTTTTGGTGTCGTCGAAGAGGCGGTCCATCATGTCCTGGAACATGGCCTTCGGTTTGGGTATCTCGGTGGCGAGCGCCATCTTCTCCGGGTCGCCGGATGTGAGGTACTCAATGATTTTATTGCCAATGTTCACCTGATAGTCGAGAAACCGGCGCTGCAACTTGTAAATCTGCCAGTCGAGCTCGGTGCGCACCCTCGAGTCGGCCAGTTTCTCCAGGAGGTCGGAGCGCAGGAGCGGACGGTCGAAGCTGCGGATCACGTCGTATTTGATGTATTCGGCGTCGGCAGGATAAAGCCTGATGTTGATGCCCTGCATCACCTCCCCGGGCAGTATCTCACCCGAGTCGATGTTGTGCAGACCTTTCACCGAGTGGTTGATGATGGTGCTCTTGCCCACGCCGTTGATTCCACTCAGGATGTTCACGTCGGGGCGCAGCTCCCATTCAATATGACGGCCGCCTTGCCACAGCGCCTTAATCTCAATCTTGCTGATGTATTCTGCCTGTTTTCCCATAGTCTCTTGTGTTTTCCACAAATTTAAACCAAAATTACAAGACTGACAACTTTTTTCGCTGTTTTTTTTCAAGTCGATGAGAATGGGTTGGAAAAAACGGGACAGGTGGATAGGGAGAGAGCGGTTTTTGTTAGATGAACAAATCAGGGGGCTTGCCTTCTTCTTGCAAGCCCCCTGGTGTGATGTGAGATGCTGACGCTTGGTCAGTCTATTGTTCTTGTGCCACCGGTGTTGTAGTCGGTGCCTTTCACGGTGATGCCGCTGGCGGCGCTGTTGGTCACCGTCACGTGCAGCGTGCCGCCGGTCTGGTACATGTCCTTGTCGATCATCATGCCGCCGCAGGTGGTGCCGTCGGTGGTGTAAGTGCCGCCACTTACGGTCAGTGTCACGTCTGTTCCACTGAAATGGGCGTCGCCGCCGTTGCGCAC
>OMUD01000146.1 GCA_900314125.1 uncultured Prevotellaceae bacterium
CTTTTGTCTTGAACCATAGCCTGCTATGCTTCTTCGACTTCAAGAACAAATCTTCGCATTAATAAGCGACAAATTGTCTAAAGCTAATTTTTAGAACAACCCTAAAGAATATTTCAAATTATCATCATTACTTAAAAAAATCCTTACCCATTCGCAACACACCGTTGTTTTTTATTTTATCCTGATAATGGGTGTATTTATCAGCAATTTTCATGATATCATACATACCGTAGGCATCATACCGCTGCTTCGGCATTTCCTTAGGCCTGTATTGATAGTCGTTGTCGTCGGAAGTGCTCATTCTTTTTCCATCGGACATAAACACACAATAATGAGGTGGCGCCGCATCGGTCACAAAAATCTCAAATTCCGGTTTTTGGTATTTCTTCATCGTCACCGCCTTAGCCACTTCTTTCCTCATCGCTTCAGGATTATCCACCTCAAAAACATCAATCTTCTCCCAAAGATAGCTGTAGATTTTTATCCCTTCCTTTGAATCCACGTATGCAAAGTCAGTGGTTTGGTCCACGATTTTTCCTTTTTTATCTCTGAGAATACCGGCCAATCCGTTCGCTCCCTCCGAATCATAGAAGAACACGGTAGTCGGTTCCTTGCACAATGCTTGATATTCCCTCAACTGTGTGTCGAGATAGCTCCCCAGTTGGGCAAGTTTGGTGAAGAGTGTGTATTTAGGCGAACTGGCGCCTTTCGTCTTTTTCATGTTGGCGATTTTTCCTTTGTCATAAATAGAATGACTTTTTCCATCCTCCACATAGAAAAAGACACCCCAGATGAGTTTATCATCATTCTCTTCCAATTTTTCCCTTGTGTATGTCCCTTCCAAATCAGAAATCTCATTCATCATCCGCACGACATTCTTAAGCGCCTCATCAGTGAGCACCACAGATCCACTCAGTCCCGGCTTAGAGATGTTGAGGATATTTACATTGAACCTCTCATTGTGTTCCATCTGATAACTGACGGTCCTGTATCCTTTCTTATCTGTCTGGAAATACTCACACTTAATTATCCTCGTTTTTTGCGCTTGAGCATAAGTCATGTCAACTGCCATAAACAACAGAAAAAATAAAAACAATGTACGTTTCATAAGCTCTTAGAATTAATATTTAAAAAGCACCTGAAATCAGTTGAAATCAGGTGCTCAATTTACGTAGTCTCATTCCTCATCGAACATCTGAGCGAGCTTGCCCATGCGGTCAGGTATTCGAATGCGCTGTGGGCACTTGGAGAGGCATTCTCCACATGCCACACACTTTGTGGCCAGCTCCTCCGCACTTACCTGTGCCTTATAGCCTTTGATGAATGCATCCTTCTTCGCTGCATAGTCAGCTGCGTTCTCGTCAGCCGGCGGGATGGTTCCCTCGTTCACACAGTTGTTGTAGTATGTGAAATTTCCAGGAATATTCACCCCATACGGACATGGCATACAATACTTACACTGCGTGCATGGAATCGTAGGGTATTTCACCAGATTTGCCGCCACCTCATCCAAAAGCGCCAATTCCTCTGTTGAAAGAGGGTCGAGCGGCGAGAAAGTCTTGACATTATCGACAAGGTGTTCCATGTATGTCATACCGCTGAGTGCTGTGAGCACATTCGGCATGGTACCACAGAAACGGAACGCCCAAGATGCGATGCTGTCGTCGGGCCTTCTTTCCTTGAGCATCTTGTTATAGACTTCCGGCAGCTTTGCCAACCGTCCTCCGAGGAGCGGTTCCATCATGACGGTCTGAATGCCTCTCTTCTCGCATTCGTTATAGAGATATTCCGCATTGGTGTTCCGGCTGTTGAGTTCATGAGCATGCTTCCAATCCACATAGTTCATCTCAATCTGTGCGAAATCCCATTTGTATTTCTTGTGATGCTCCAAAAGATAGTCAAACACCGCCACATCTCCATGATAGGAGAATCCGAGGTTTCTGATTTTTCCCTTTTTTCTTTCTTTCAGAAGGAAATCGAGCATACCGTTGTCGATGAACCGTTTCTTGAACTGATCCATGCCTCCACCACCAATACCATGGAGCAGATAATAGTCGATGTAGTCCACTTGAAGTTCCTCGAACGACTTCTTATACATCTTCATGGATTCTTCCTGAGACCATTCCGGCTGTCCGAAATTAGAGAGCTTGGTAGCCACGTAGAAGCTCTTGCGTGGGAAACCACTGGCCTTCAGCGCCGTTCCCAAAGCTCCTTCAGACTTGTTTCCCTGATAGTGAGGTGATGTGTCGAAATAATTGACACCATGCTCAAGGGCATACTTCACCTCCTGGTTGACAAGTTCCTGGTCGATTCTCCTGTTTTTCTGCGGGAGTCTCATCATGCCGTAGCCGAGCAGCGACACTTTGTCCTTCGTCCTTCTCTGGATTCGATAGGTCATGCCTGACGCCGCAAGCATCGGATCCTTAGGTCCCTCGTTCTTTCCCGCAAAAACAGAGATTGGATTAAGTGCCATAATGGCAGCTGTGGAAGCAGTGGTGACTCCCAGCCGTTTCAAAAATTCTCTCCGGCTAAATTCTTTTTTTTCTTCACTCATACGTAATCAATATTATTCAGGTGTTATTATTCTCCACAATAGGATCATGACGTACATTCACAACCCATTCATTTGCAAAAATACGAATAAAAGCCAATTATCCCAAACTATCCATAGATTATTTTCCGTAAAAAAAATTAAATCATCAGATTGACCTATAATAATATGAAAAGCATCAAAAATTTCAGACAGAATATTTGATTATTCACATATTTGTTGTAATTTTGCAAATTAGATATAAAAATGAAAGTAAAACTGGCATTTTTAATGTCAAAATGAAATCAAAGAAACAAAAATAAAAAGTTATAATTATAGAGAACAACTTGATTATTAACAAAAAAGAATAGAAATCGATTATGATTTGGAATCCGAACAAAGAATGCATGAGTCGTGATGAGATGAGTGCACTGCAAGGCAAACGCCTTCACAAGATAGTTGAATACGTTTATCACAACGTTCCTTTCTATCGCAACAAACTTCAGGAGATGGACATCGTTCCCGATGACATCCAGACGATAGAAGACATTCACAAACTGCCATTCACGACGAAAAAAGACCTTCGCGACAATTATCCGTTCGGACTTCAAGCCGCTCCCCAGAGTGAGATTATCCGTATCCACGCCTCAAGCGGCACGACTGGCAATCCCACGATTGTGGGTTACACCCGGAAGGACATCGGCATTTGGAGCGAATGTATGTCGCGCAGTCTGACGGCCTACGGTGTGAGCCGCAACGACACGTTCTCCGTGAGCTACGGCTATGGCCTGTTCACCGGTGGTCTCGGTGCCCATAACGGCGTTGAGATGATTGGGGCCTCTGTGGTTCCAGCTTCCACGGGTAACACCGAGAAGCATGCGAAGTTGATCCGCGACCTTGGCATCACAGGCATCGCCTGCACCCCTTCCTACGCCCTTTATCTGGCCGAAACGATGGAGAAAATGGGCATTACGAAAGACATGATCAAGCTTCGCATTGGTGCTTTCGGCGCCGAGCCATGGACAGAGAATATGCGTAAGGAAATTCAGGACCGCCTGGGCTTGAAAGGCTACAACCTCTATGGTTTGAGCGAAATCATGGGGCCGAGCGTAAGCTACGAATGCCAATGCCAGAACGGTTCCCACATCTGTGAGGACCATTTCTATCCAGAAATCATCAACCCAGTGACATTAGAGCCGCTTCCAGCCGGTCAGACCGGCGAGCTGGTGTTCACGACCCTGACAAAGGAAGGTATGCCAGTATTGCGCTACCGCACCCGCGACCTTTGCTCACTGATGCCAGGCCAGTGTGACTGTGGCCGCACTTCCGTTCGGATGAGCCGCATCCAGGGCCGCAGCGACGACATGCTCATCATCCGTGGAATCAACGTATTCCCATCTCAGGTGGAGAGCGTGGTATTGAGCATGAAAGAGTTTGCTCCTCGCTACATGCTCATCGTTGACCGCATCAACAACCTCGACACACTTCAAGTGCAGGTTGAGCTCCGCCAGGAATACTTCACTGGCACCTTCGACACCCCAGCCGCCATCGACGAACTGGAGAAGAAACTAGCCGCCAAACTTAAGAGCGTGCTGAGCATCAGCGCCAAGGTTCAGCTGAAAGCACCAAACACGATAGAGCGGAGCCAAGGCAAGAGCGCCCACGTAATTGACCGGCGCAACCTGTGATGCAGACGCACACCATAAAAGCCAAAGAACAAATCTAACTTCAACATCAATCCATAATTTACTACGTAATGGAATACTCTCCCTACTTCAATCCTGAGATTGAGACGATGACGACAGAGGACCTGAAGTCCCTTCAGTTAAAGCGATTAAAAGACACTGTAAACCACTGTATGAACTCCGCATTCTACCGTGACAAGTTTGCAGAGCTGGGCATCACCCCTGACGACATCCAGACCCTTGACGACGTCCGCCGTTTGCCATTCACCACAAAAGAAGACCTACGCACCCACTATCCGTTTGGTTTGGCGTGCGTTCCCCTTCGTGAGTGCACCCGCCTTCACTCATCGAGTGGCACGACTGGCAACCCAACCGTAGTGCTTCACACTCAGAAAGACCTTGAGGAGTGGGCAAACGCCGTTGCCCGTTGTCTGTGGATGGTAGGCAGTCGTCCTGAGGATGTGTTCCAGAACTCCGCCGGTTACGGTATGTTCACTGCCGGACTGGGTTTCCAGTATGGTGCTGAGCGTGTGGGTATGTTGACCGTTCCCGCTGCAGCCGGCAACACGAAACGCCAGATTAAATTCATCACTGATTTCGGCACTTCCGTTCTCCATGCCATCCCAAGTTATGCTTCCCGCATCTATGAGGTGATGAAAGAAGAGGGAGTGGATCCTCGTCGCGACACGAACCTCCGCGTGCTGTGCATCGGCGCAGAGCCTCACAGCGAGGAGCAGCGTAAGCGCATTGAGGAGAACCTGGGTGTGAAAGCCTACAACTCCTACGGAATCAGCGAGATGATGGGTCCTGGTGTGGCATTTGAGTGCCAGGAACAGAATGG
>OMUD01000147.1 GCA_900314125.1 uncultured Prevotellaceae bacterium
AGGTGGGTTCTAAAAATTATGTCGAGTCGATTTTTGAATTTTAGTCGAGTGAAAAGTGTAAGTTGAAGAAGGAGTGATGCGGGCATCATGACTGATGAGACTTGACACTTTGCACCGAATAAAAACAAAAAGCGGCCGAAAAGTATTCTTACGGACTTGTAAATAACCTCAAAACAGAATTTACGAAATTGTCAGATGAGCAATGATAAGCTTGCTTTAATCATTGCCATGACAATGAGTAAATCTCGTAAATCGGAATTTTTAGAACACACCTAAACACAATTCTACTATGAGAAACAAAATCTGTTTGATGATTCTGGGGTGGCTGACAGCGGCCTGTATGCAGGCGGTCAACCTGAAAAACTGCGTGGTGGTGGCAGAACCCAACGAGCCACAACTGGTGAGAAAGATGGCGGATATCTTCGCACACGACATCGCACGTGTCACAGGCGTTTGCCCCACAGTGACCCGAGACTGGACCAGCGGCAACTCGGTGGTGCTCACCACTGTACGCAACAGCCGAATGCTTAGTCGGGCAGGTGTCTCTGCTTCGGATATCCAAGGTGAATGGGAACGTTATAAAATCATTACCAAAGGAAATCATCTTGTCATTGTCGGAAGCGACCCACGGGGGCTGGCTTACGGTGTGTTCCATGTCAGTGAGCGCATTGGTGTCAATCCATGGTATTGGTGGGCAGATGTGCCGGTGAAGAAGAAAGCCAGACTCGACTACAAGGAGAATTTCACGTCAAAGTCCCCATCGGTGAAGTACAGGGGAATATTTATCAATGATGAGGACTGGGGGCTCAAGCCTTGGGCTTCCAACAACTATGAGAAGGAACTGGGAGACATCGGTCCTCGGACTTATTCCAGAGTCTGTGAACTCTTGCTCAGACTTAAAGCCAATATGCTTGCGCCGGCCATGCACTCCTGCACTGGTGCCTTCTATTCCCATCCAGAAAGCAAGGTGGTGTGCGACTCTTTCAATATCATCATCACCACTTCCCATTGCGAGCCGCTGCTGCTCAACAACGCGGCGGACACCGAATGGAACTCACAGCGTGATGGGGAATGGAACTACAAAACCAACCGACAGACCATTTGGAAGAAATGGGACGACCGGTTGAGTGAGGCTGCGAAGTATGAGAATATCTATACCGTGGCGATGCGTGGCGTGCACGACGAGGGACTCAAAGGCAACCTGCCGATGGAGGAGAGGGTGCCACTCATCGCCAACGTCATTGATGAGCAGCGGCAACTGTTGGAAAAACATATCGGAAAACCTGCCGACCAGATTCCGCAGATTTTTGTGCCTTACAAAGAAACGATGGACATCTATGAGAATGGTCTCAAAGTGCCTGACGACATCACTCTCGTATGGGTGGACGATAACTATGGCTATATGAAGCGGGTGAGCAGCCCCGATGAGCAGAAACGGAGTGGGGGAGCCGGTGTCTATTACCATCTCTCTTATCTTGGTGCCCCCCACGATTACCTCTGGCTCTGCACCACACCGCCTGTCCTCATGTATGAGGAACTGAAAAAGGCATACGATGCGGGGGCTGACCGCTACTGGTTGCTCAATGTGGGGGATATCAAGCCTATGGAACTTGGCATGCAGACGTTCATGGACATGGCGTGGGATTTTTCCAGCTTCAACATCGATAATGTAAACACCCATCAGGCGGCTTTCCTCGCTTCCATATTTGGGAATGGAATGAAGGAAAACTTCCAGACGCTGCTCGATGATTACTACCGCCTGGCATGGAGTAGGAAACCGGAGTATATGGGATTTGAATATGAGTGGGACGACCCACAGCATACGGGACTCCGGTCCACCGATTTCTCTTTCGCCAACTATGGAGAGGCACAGATGAGACTTGAGCAGTACCGCCAAATGAGCGATAAGGTGGAACGGCTTTCTGATGGAACACCAGCCTTCTATCAACTTGTGCAGTTCCCTGTGCAGGCGGCTTACCAGATGAACCGCAAATTCCTCATGGCTCAGCTCAATCAGGAGAAATCAGCTGAAGGTCTGAAGGCACAGGCCAATTGGGCGGCACACGAGATGGAAGCGGCATACGACAGCATCAATTCGCTCAACCGACGCTACAACTCCCTGCTCAATGGCAAATGGAACGGTATCATGGATGTGCCGCCTGGATTCTGTTCGCTTTATCAGAACAAACCGGATGTGACTCAGCATGAGGGAGCGGGAACAGAAAAGGCGGAGCTCAGTAACTCAAAACAACAACCTAAGGACTGTGCGGCCATCTGTCTGACCCAATTCAAGAATAAGTCGTCCAACGCCAAGATAATCAACGGACTGGGCTATGATTGGAAAGTCATCCAACTCGGAGAGCCTTTCGACTTCTCAACGCAGGCTTTCGTGGAATATGAGCTCCCGGCTGACTGCAATGCCGACAGGGTGGAGGTCATTGTCTATACGGTGCCGTTCTGGCCTGTATATAAAGGCAAGAGCAATGCCATCGAAATCAGCATGGATGGACGGCAGGCCACGAAATTTGAGAATGTCTTCCGTGAATATGCACGTTCTTGGAAAGATCAGGTGATGAGAAACGGAGTTGCATGCAACATTCAGTTCCCGCTCTCAAAAGAGCAGAAAAGCCATGTGCTCCGCATTCAGGCTATTGATCCAGGACAGATGATCCAGAAAATCATCATCAACTGGGGAGGACTCCAAAAGTCCTATCTCGGACCTCTGCCGCCTAAGCATTAACCTCATCATCCAATGTTTTATACCCTTGAATTTGTACTGAAAATCCGCATTTGATGAGAATGCGGATTTTTTAAGGAAAAAAAACGGCGAATGCTATCGCCTTAT